>DATCOR010000121.1:0-2507 GCA_036564585.1 Candidatus Limnocylindria bacterium
GCTCGTGCGCGAAGAGATGGTGAACGCGTACCCGCTCGACGTGCCGCTCGTCGTCGACGTGCGGACCGGAGACAACTGGGACGACATGATCCCGCTCCCGCAGCCTGCTCATGCCTGAGCTACCCGAGGTCGAGACGATCGCGCGCCAGCTGGCGGAGCGCGTGACCGGCCGGACGATCGCCGCGTTCGCGTCAGACTGGGAGCGGATCACCGAGCCCGAGCCGGTGCCGCTGGTGGCCGCGCGCCTGGCCGGCCGCCGGATCGAGGCTGTCCGCCGCCGCGGCAAGCTCGTCGTGTTCATGCTGGACGGCGGTGACGCGCTCTGCACGTCGCTGCGGATGACCGGTCGGTTCGCGTTCAAGGAGCTGGGTGAGGCCGCGCCGGAGCGGTTCACCCGCGCGACCTTCACGTTCACCGACGGCACGGCGCTCGACTTCGTCGACATGCGCAAGCTCGGGCGCATGGCCCTGGTGGATTCCGCGGAGATCGTCGCGGACGATGCCGGCGGCGATCGCACGCTGAAGGCGCCGTTGCATCTCGCGATGGGCCGCGAGCCGCTCGGCCGCTCGTTCACCGTCGCATGGCTCCGCGCATTCCTCCGCCGGCGGCGGCGGGCCGCGATCAAGCCGTTGCTGCTCGACCAGCGCGGTATCGCGGGTATCGGGAACATCTACGCGTCCGAGGCGCTGTGGCGCGCGCGCATCCATCCGCTTCGTAGCGCGGGATCGCTGAAACCTGACGAGATCGCGCGCCTCCACGAAGCCATCAAGTGGGTCTTGCGGAAGGCCATCCGGCTTCACGGGTCCACGCTTCGCACCTATCGCGACAGCAGCGGCCGGCAGGGCGGGATGCAGCACGAGTTCGTCGTGTACGACCGGGCCGGCCAGCCCTGCGACCGCTGCGGCGCGCAGATCCGGCGCACGGTCATCGGCGGCCGCAGCACGTACCACTGCGCGCGGTGTCAGCGCGCGCCCCGTGGGAAGATCGCGCGGTGAGCGCGCCGTACGTGCACGTGGCCTTCGACGCCGAGGGTCGGAAGCGGGACTGGTTCTGCGAGGACGTGCTCACCGGGAGGGCGCCCATCGACCGCGTGTACGAGGACGATCTCGTGCTCGCCTTCCACCACCCAAGACCGATCGCGCCCAAGCACGTGGTGATCATCCCGAAGCGCCACACGCCGTCGCTCCTCGGCCCGGAAGCCCTGGATCCGGTGCTGCTCGTCGCAATGCTCCGCGCAGTGCAGAACGTGGCGGCTCAATTGGATGTCGGCGCGGACGGCGTGAAGCTCACCGCGAACGCCGCCGCCCCGGGCGTGACACCGCACCTGCACTGGCACGTGACCTCGCCGCTGTGAGCGTCCTCTCGGTCCAGGCCGCGGGCCGGCGGTTCGCCGACCGCGTCCTGTTCAGCGACGTGAGCTTCCGCCTCGCGAACGGGGATCGCGCGGGCCTGATCGGCCCCAATGGCACCGGCAAGTCGACGCTCCTTCGGATCGTCGCCGGGCTCGACGCGCCCGACAGCGGCTCGATCGCCCTGGCCCGCGGCACGCGCATCGGGTTCCTGCAGCAGGAGCTGCTCGTCGACGTCGACGGGACCGTCGAAGCCCATGCTCGCGGCGCGGCGTCGCATCTCGCCGAGCTCGAGGCCGACCTTCGCACGATGGAGCACGAGCTCGCGACCGGCGATGAGGCGCTGCTCGAGCGCTACGCCGACGCGCAGCATCACTTCGAGCACGCCGGCGGCTACGACTTCGAGTCGACGCTCGGCCGCGTGCTATCGGGCCTCGGTCTCGATGCGCTGCGCGATCGGGAGGTCCGAACGCTGTCCGGCGGCGAGCGCACGCGTCTCGGCCTCGCACGCCTGCTCCTCGATGACCCCGATCTGCTGCTCCTCGACGAGCCGACGAATCACCTCGACATCGCCGCGCTCGAGTGGCTGGAGAAATTCTTGGTGGAGCAGGACTTCTCGGTCCTCGTGGCGTCACACGACCGGTGGTTCCTCGATCAGGTCACGTCGCGCACACTGTCGTTCGAGCCGGCTGCGCGGGGCTCGAAGGTCATCGAGTACCGCGGCGGCTACTCGCACTACGCGCGCCAGCGCGCGGAGCGCGACGCCGCGCTCACCCGGGCCGCGGACCGCCAGCAGGAGGAGATCGCCCGGACCGAGGAGTACATCGACAAGTTCCGCGCCGGCCAACGATCGAAGCAGTCGCGCGGGCGGGCCAAGCAGCTCGCCCGGCTCGAGCGCATCGACGCGCCGATCGGCACCACGCGACACGGCTGGAGCCTCGAGGCGGCGCACCTCGCCGGCGCGACGGTGCTCGAGTCCACGCCGCTCAGCGTCGGCCACGGCGACCGGGTCGTCGTCCGGACGCCGCCGCTCCGCGTCGAGCGCGGCGCGCGTATCGCCGTCGTGGGCGCGAACGGCGCCGGCAAGACGACGCTGGTCCGGACGCTCGTGGGTCAGCTGCCCGCGCTCGATGGCTATGTCTCGAGCGCACCGACCGC
>DATCOR010000148.1:0-13423 GCA_036564585.1 Candidatus Limnocylindria bacterium
CTACGGCTTCGCGGCACTGAACATCGACACCGTCCTCACGGGTGTCGGCGTTCCGGCGCTCGTCCCGCTCGTTCAGGTGACGCTTCCGGTAGGCATTTCCTTCTTCACGTTCATGGGCATCAGCTACGTCGTCGACGTCTACCGCGGCACCATCCGGGCGGCGGGCTGGCTGGACTTCGCGACGTACCTCTCCTTCTTCCCGCACCTGGTCGCTGGTCCGATCGTCCGAGGGTCCGAGCTGCTGCCGCAGCTGGCCGCACCACGCGAACCGACCCGCATCGAGTTCCCGCGAGCGGCCGTACTCATCGTCGGCGGGCTATTCAAGAAGGTCGTGGTCTCCACGTTCCTCGCCGGGGCCATCGTCGATCCCGTGTTCGCGCTGCCGGGTTCGCACTCGACGGTGGAGATCGTCGCCGCGATCTACGCGTATGCGATCCAGATCTATGCCGACTTCAGTGGCTACACCGACATCGCGATCGGTGTGGCCTTGCTCCTCGGCTACCGCTTCCCGGACAACTTCGCCGCGCCGTACACCGCCCGCTCGCTCCAGGACTTCTGGCGCCGTTGGCACATCACGCTCTCCCGTTGGCTCAGGGACTACGTCTACATCGCGCTCGGCGGCTCTCGCAATGGGACCGTCGCCACCGTCAGAAACCTCGTCGTCACGATGCTGCTGGGCGGGCTCTGGCACGGCGCGGCTTGGACGTTCATCGCGTGGGGCGCGTTCCATGGTGTCGGCCAGGCGATCGAACACCTCTGGCGCGGCGCGCGCGTCGCGAGCGGCCGGAAGCCCCTTCCAGACGGTCGCGTCGCCACGATCCTCGAACGGGTCGTCACGTTCCAGGTCGTCTGCATCGGCTGGCTGCTGTTCCGCGCCCGCTCGCTCGACGACGTGGTCGCGCTCGTTTCTCGCGCCTTCACCGCTCCCGGCCCGGCGCCGCTCGTGACGCCGCTCGTCGTTGGCGTGATCGCGCTGGGCATCGTCACGCAATACCTGAGCGGCTCACCGTGGCGCGCCGCGGTGAGCGCGTTCGCGCGATTGCACCCCCTCGCGCAGGCCACCGCGCTCGGCAGCGCGATGGCGGGGATCACCGCTCTGGCACCCGACGGCATCCCGCCGTTCATCTACTACCGGTTCTGATGGACACGACGGTCCCCGCCCGTCGCGTCGCGGTCGTGGCGATGCTCGCGCTTGCGCTCTGGGCAGCGACGATGGCGCCAAAGCTCGAACGCTCGGCGGCATCGGCGCCCCTCGGCCTCTGGCGCGACACGCAGCTCGCGCTCCTTGCGCCATTCCGCAGTGGATCGCCCCGAGCGCCGGTCGCGGCATCCGAAGCCCCGCCGCTGCTCCCACCGGAGCTGGGCGAGGTGCGTACGACGGCGGCTCCGCTTGCCGCCGCCGCACCGCCGCCCCCCGGTTTGCGGCAACCGACGGTCGCTGATCCGCTCCGGGTCCTCATCGTCGGCGACTCGCTCGGCAAGGACTTCGCGTACGGCTTCGCGACCCTGGCCAGCGCCGACGCGACCATGGCGGTGACCACCGATGCGCGACCGGCCACCGGACTGTCGCGGCCCGACTACTTCGATTGGCCCGCGCAGCTCAGCCGTGACATCTCGGCATCGCGGCCGGAGCTGATCATCGTGATGCTCGGGGGGGATGACGCGCAGCCATTCGAGGTAGACGGGCATCCGGTCGCGCAAGGGACCGACGAGTGGCGCGCGGTCTACTCGGCGCGCGTGACGGCGTTCATGGACGAGGCATGTGCGGACGGTCGCACCGTCCTGTGGCTCGGCCTCCCGGTCATGAGCGACGATTCGTTCTCGGCGCGGATGCGCGAGCTCAACACGCTCTACGCCGCTGCCGCCCACGGATGCGTGCACTTGGCGGAGACGTGGTCGCTCTTCTCCGATGCGGCCGGCCATTACGCGCCGTTCCTCCCCGACGAGGCCGGTCGGATGCAGGCCATGCGCCAGCTTGATGGCATCCACTTCAGCGTCGCCGGCGCGCTGCGCGTCGGTGCGTACGCGCATCGGCTCGTGTCCGACGAGCTCCGCTCTTCGCCGACGCCGGGGAGCGCGCCGTGAGATTCGCAGCGCACTCGCTCGCGAAAGCCCTGGCGTTGCCGTGCGGAGCCACCTCGCCCTACCGTCGGGGCATGCGAACGACGACGCTGCTCGCGACCGTTGGTCTCCTGATCGGAGCCTGCGTCCCGGTGGCGATCGCCCCAAGCGCCAGCCCCGTTTCGCCCCCTCCGACATCGGCACCGCCGACCACTGCGACGAGCGCCCCGTCCCTGGCACCGACCGCTGCGCCAACACCCGCAGGCGCGGCTCCCACGGCGGTGCGCTTCATCGACCCGCTCCACGGGTGGCTCGGTACGCAGGACGGGCTCTTCGGCACGAAGGATGGCGGAGCGACCTGGGATCGGCAGCTCGGCGGTGGATCGATCACGCGGATCTGGTCGTACGACGCCACCCATGCCTGGGCGCTTGCCTCCGACAACGCCCTCTATCGCACGCAGGACGGCGTGCACTGGACGCCGATCGAGCCACGACCGAATCCACCGATCACGCAGATCGATGTGTTCAGTCCGGATCTGCTCTGGGCGATCGGCGTCACGCCAGCGACCGGGCCGCAACCGGCGGAGGTCTTCGGCCACGTGATGCGTTCCACAGATGGAGGAGCCTCGTGGCAAAGTGTCGGAACGCACAGCATGTGGTCGGTCTGCTTCGACACGACCACCGAGGGTGTCGGCGCCGAGGGCAAACAGCTCTTCCGCACGTCCGACGCCGGCCGCACCTGGACACCGACCGTGCAGCTGCCGATCAACGACGACGGACCGTACTGGTACCCGGCCCTCACCTGCCCGAACGGAACGAACTACCGCGTGCAGGTCACGGAGCCGAATGCTGCCGCGGGTCATGCGCCGTATCTGGTGTTCCGCACGAACACTGGCGGAAGCTCGTGGCTGCTCGAGTTCCGGGAGGGCTACACGCTCGGTACGACCACGCCGCCGAACACGCCGCAGCTCGGCACCTTCCCATCGATCATGCAGTCGAATCTGGCCGGCGGCCGGACCTGGTTCATCACGTGCTCGCCCGGCGCGACATCGATTGAGTTCCTGCTCCTCGGCCCGACCGGCGAGACGCTGGCTCGAGGTCCCGTGCCGGTCGCCGATTGCGCGGTGGATGGGCAGGTCATCGATCTGACCCATGTGGTCGTGGTCGCGGGGTCGACGAGCTCGGTGATCGCGACGGACGATGGCGGAGCGACCTGGCGCACGATCTACAAAGGACGCCCGCGGGTCTAGCCCTTCGTCAGTCCCGCGAAGCTCGCCATGAGCTTCTTCACGCCCTTGCCGGCGAACGCGACCGTCACCTCTTCGTCGTCGGGACGGACCGCGCTCGACACGACGATGCCGGCACCGAACGCCGGATGGACCACGTGGTCGCCGGCCCGGAAGGCCGTCTCGCCCGACGCTGCAACCCGCGCGGCGCGGTTCACCTGCGCCGCGCTCGGCTCGCGACCAGCCCCGCCCCACGTCGGCGGCAGGTCCGCGATCGCCGCCGCGTGACGCTGCGCGCGGCGGGCCTCGTAGCGCTCGCGGCCGCGCTCCCAGTCGAGCTCCTCCCACTGGTCGCGTTCCTCCGTCTCGATCTCACCGCGAAGCTCGATGTCCTCCGGCAGCTCGCGGAGGAATCGCGATGGCGGGTTCTCGTTGGTCCGGCCAAATAGCTGGCGCCGCCGCGCGAACGTGAGGTAGCAGCGATGCATGGCGCGGGTGATCGCGACATAGCACAGCCGGCGCTCCTCCTCGAGCTGCCGCTCGTCCTCGAGCGACCGCGAATGCGGGAAGACGCCCTCCTCCATGCCGGTGACGAACACGATCGGGAACTCGAGGCCCTTCACCGCGTGCATCGTGATGAGCGTCGCGGCAGGCTTCGCCTCGGCGAACTCATCGACGTCCGAGACGAGCGCGACCTCCTCCATGAATGACGGGAGCTGCTCGTCGCGCGGCAGGTTCACGTAATCCTCTGCGATCGTACGGAGCTCGAGCACGTTCGCGTAGCGCTCTTCGCCGTCCTCGGTGCCGTCCTTCAGGTAGGCGCCGTAGCCGGTCGCGCGGATGACCTCGTCGACGATCTCGGGGAGATCCTTCACCGGAAGCTCGTCGCGGATCCGCCCGAGCAGGCGGCCGAACGCGACCATCGCGGCCGCTTGCCGCTTCGGGATCTCGGGCGCCTGCTCTGCGTCGACGAGCGCCGCGGCGATCGGGACGCCGCGGGCCTTCGCGAACGCGGCGAGCCCGGCCTGGCCCTTCGCGCCGATGCCACGCGGCGGGGTGTTCAGCACGCGCCCGATCGCGACGCTGTCCACGGGGTTCCGGAGCAGCCGCAGGTACGCGAGCACGTCCTTCACCTCGCGCCGGGCATAGAAGGACACGCCGCCGACCACCTGGTACGCGAGTCCGAACCCGCGGAACACGTCCTCGATCGCGCGCGACTGCGCGTTCGTCCGGTACAGCACTGCGACGTCGCGGGCCGATGTCACGTCGCCGTCACGCCGCAGGCGCTCGATCTCGCGCGCGATGGTCTCGGCCTCGTGATGCTCGTCGTGGGCCTGCACGACGACGACCGGCGCGCCGCCCACCCGATCGGTCCAGAGCTTCTTCTCCTTGCGGGCCGCGTTGTTCCGCACGACGCTGTGCGCCGCGTCGAGGATCCGCTGCGTGCTCCGGTAGTTCTGCTCGAGCTTCACGACCGTCGCGTTCGGGTAGTCGCGCTCGAAGTCGAGGATGTTGCGCACATCGGCGCCGCGCCACGAGAACACCGACTGGTCGTCGTCGCCGACGACGCACAGGTTCTGCTTCCCGCCCGCCAGGTAGCGCAACAGGACGTACTGCGCGCGGTTCGTGTCCTGGTACTCGTCGACCAGGATGTAGTCGTAGCGGTCCTGCCACTTCTCGAGCGCCCGGTCGCTCGTCTCGAACAGCCGGCACGGCAGGACCAGCAGGTCGTCGAAGTCGACCGCGTTGTTCTCCTTGAGCAGCGCCTCGTACCGCCGCCAGACCGTGGCGGCAAGGCGCTCGAGCTGCCCGCGAGCCTCGTTTGCCAGATCGGCCGGCCCGCGGAGCTCGTTCTTCGAGGCCGAGATGACCGCCCCGATCGCGCCGGGCGAGAACAGCCGCTCCGAGACGCCTGTGTCGCCCATGGCCTGGCGAAGGAGGGCACGCTGGTCCGCGGTGTCGTAGATCGCGAAGCCACGGTCGAGGCCCACCTCGGGGCCGTCCCGGCGGAGCAGCCGGGCGCAGAAGGCGTGGAAGGTGCCGGCCGTAAGGTCGGCGAGCGCGGCGTCGCCCACGAGCTTCTGCAGGCGAGCGCGCATCTCCTTCGCCGCCTTGTTCGTGAAGGTGACCGCCAGGATCTTGCGCGGCGGGACGCCGAGGTCGCGGACGAGGAACGCGATGCGGTGCGTGAGCACACGAGTCTTCCCCGAGCCGGCCCCGGCGAGGATGAGGAGCGGCCCGCCGGGATGGGTCACCGCGGCACGCTGCTCGGGATTCAGAACGTCGAGGATCGGGTCGGGGCTCATCGTTCGATGGTAGGTATCACGGCGGCCATGACGGAAATCCACAGTCGCGTGGATGGACCGTGGACAACCGTCCGCACGTGGTGGACAAGATGGCACCGGGTCATCGCCGATTCGTGGATAAGGCCGTTGTTCGCTCGGCGTCTCGGCGGCTATGTTTCACCGCGACCCGAGGGGTCTGCCAAGAGGAACGGATCCGGAGATTCCATCAACGGAACCGAGCCTCAGGAGCGCAACCGGAGATAGCATCAAAGGCGGTCCGAGAGGATATCGAGGATCGGCTCCACGGCCAAGCCGCAGAGCTTTGAAGCTGCGGCAGGGCACGGAGGCAGGTCGCTCGGGTCGTTTCTTTGCCCTCCGCATCCGGCCCCGTCCGCCCTGCGTACAGTCGTTGAATGGCTGACCCGCTTCCGGCCGACGAAGCCCTCATGTCCGCGCTCGCCGAGCGCGATCTGTCCGCCCTGGCCACCCTCTACGACCGGTACGGCCGGTTGGCGTACGCGCTCGCCTACCGGATCCTCGGCGAGAGCGAGGCGGCCGAGGACGTCGTCCAGGACGCCTTCATCTCGGCCTGGCGTGGCGCGGGCAGCTACCGGCGCGAGCGGGGCAACCCGCGCGGCTGGCTCCTGTCGATCGTCCACCACCGCGCCGTGGACGTGCTCCGGCGCAAGACGGCGTTCCGTCCAGCGCCACTGGAGGTCGCGGAGCAGCGCGCCGCCGACGAAGACACGGCCGCGATGGCCGAGCGGAACGTCGAGCAGCAGACCGTCCGACTCGCGCTGCAAACGCTGCCCGAGGCCCAGCGCCGGACGATCGAGCTCGCCTACTTCGGCGGGTACACCCACGTCGAGCTCGCCGAGCTCATGGGCGTCCCGCTCGGCACGGTGAAGGGCCGCATGCGCATCGGCCTCCAGAAGATGCGTCGCGCGCTCGAGGGGAGCCGGGCATGACCGAGCACGTGACCGACGACCTCGAGCTGTACGCCGTCGGCGCGCTCCGGCCGCGTGAGGCCGAGCGCGTGGGCGCGCACCTCGCCGAGTGCCCGGTCTGCCGCGAGGAGCTCGCCGAGATCGCCACGGCCGTGAACGCGCTCCCGGACATGGTCCTGCTGCGCGAGCCGCCGACCGGCCTGAGGGAGCGGATCCTGTCTGCCGCCGCGGCTGAGACTGCGGCGGGACGGAGCGCGGTGCCCGCGGTGCCGGCCCGGCGCGAGACGAGCTGGACGTTCCGGCCGGCGTGGAGCTGGCTCGGCGTCGGCGGCCTCGCCGCGGCGGCGCTGCTGTTCCTCGTCCTCGACCTCAACTCGCTCCGTGACCTGCGCGCGGCGGAGTCCGAACGCGCGGAGTACGCCTCGATCGCCGCGAAGGTGTCGCACGGCGGGACGAACTGGTACATGGTCGGGCTCGACCAGTGGCAGGGGTCCGGCGGCACGCTGTTCTCTCCCGGCAAGCCGGATCTCAGCCCGTTCGTCGTGTTCCACGACCTGCGACCGCTGGCCGGCGGCGCGATGTACACGGTGTGGCTCGTTGACGCCGACGGTCATTGGGTACGCGGCGCGAACTTCACGCCGAACGCCGACGCGATCCAGAGCGTCGACCTCACGGTGCCGGTGGCCAGCTTCACGCAGTGCGCCGTGACGATCGAGATGTCCGCCGAAGGCAAGCGCGCGGGACCGCTCGTCATGCAGTCCCGCATCGCGCCGCCCGGGCAATAGAAAAGGCCGGTCTTTCGATCGGCCTTTCCAACTGACGTCGCGAGGTCCGGGCTTGGACTAATAGTCCATCCCGCCGCCACCGGGCATCGCCGGAACCTTGTCCTTCTCAGGAAGGTCGGTGATGAGCGCCTCGGTGGTGAGGATCATCGCCGCGACGGAGGCGCCGTTCTCCAGAGCGGAGCGGGTGACCTTCGCGGGGTCGATGATGCCGGTCTTCACGAGATCGACGATCTCGTTCTTGATGACGTCGTAGCCCCAGGTGCCGGACTTCGACTCGGCCTGCTTGCGACGGACGCCTTCGAGCATCACGCCGCCGTCCTGGCCGGCATTCGCCACGAGCTGGCGGAAGGGCTCCTCGAGCGCGCGGCGGAGGATGTTCACGCCGGTGAGCTCGTCGCCCTCGGCCTTGACCGTGTCCAGCGCCTTGACGGCATTGAGGAGCGCGACCTCACCGCCCGGAAGGATGCCTTCCTCGACGGCCGCACGGGCCGCGGAGAGGGCGTCCTCGACGCGGTGCTTCTTCTCTTTGAGCTCGATCTCGGTCGCGGCACCCACGCGGATGATCGCGACGCCGCCGGCGAGCTTCGCGAGACGCTCGTTGAGCTTCTCCTTGTCGAAGTCGCTGGTGGTCTCCTCGATGAGGGCCTTGATCTGCTTGACGCGGGCCATGATCCCTTCCTGGGAGCCGTGGCCCTCGACGAAGGTGGTCTCGTCCTTGTTGGAGGTGACGCGACGGGCGCGGCCGAGGTCGGCGACGGTGGTCGAGTCGAGCTTGCGACCGACCTCCTCGCTGATGACCTTGCCGCCGGTGAGGATCGCGATGTCCTCGAGCATCGCCTTGCGGCGGTCACCGAAGCCCGGGGCCTTCACGCCCAGGACGTTGATGGTGCCGCGGAGCTTGTTCACGACGAGCGTGGCGAGGGCCTCGCCGTCGATGTCCTCGGCGACGATGACGAGGTTCTTGCTGACCTGCACGAGCTTCTCGAGCACCGGCAGGATGTCAGTGATCGCGGAGATCTTCTTGTCGGTGATGAGGATGTACGCGTCCTCGATGATCGCTTCCATGCGGTCCGCGTTCGTGACGAAGTACGCCGAGATGTACCCACGGTCGATCTGCATGCCTTCGACGTATTCCTTCTCGAACTCGAGGCCCTTCGACTCTTCGACGGTGATGACACCGTCGCGGCCCACCTTGTCGTGGACCTCGGCGATGAGCTCGCCGATCTCGGTGTCCGCGGCGGAGATGCCCGCGATGTGCGCGATCTCCTCCTTGCCCTTGACCTCGACGGCCTGTGACTTGAGCTCGGCGACGACGGCGTCGACGCCCTTCTCGAGGCCGCGCTTCAGGAGCATCGGGTTCGCACCCGCGGCGATGTTCTTGAGGCCTTCCGTCACGATCGCCTGCGCGATGACGACGGACGTGGTCGTGCCGTCACCGGCGATGTCGTTCGTTTTGGTCGCGGCTTCCTTGAGAAGCTGCGCGCCCATGTTCTCGAACGGGTCCTCGAGCTCGATCTCGCGCGCGACGGTGACGCCATCGTGGGTCACGGTCGGGGCGCCGAACTTCTTGTCGACCGCGACGTTGCGGCCCTTCGGGCCGAGCGTCGTCTTGACGGCGTTCGCCATCTTGTCGACGCCCATCTTGAGCGAGGCTCGCGCGTCTTGGGTGAACTGGAGCTGCTTGGCCATATTTCTCTTCCTCTTCCTTATGACTCGATGATGGCGAGCACATCGTCCTGGGACAGGACGAGGAGCTCGTCTTCGTCGAGCTTGAATTCGGTGCCCGCGTACTTCTGGTAGAGGACCCGGTCACCGATCTTCAGGATCATCTCGGTCTTGTTGCCGTTCTTGTCCATCCCGCCGGGCCCGACCGCGAGGACCTTGCCCTCCATCGGCTTCTCCTTGGCCGTGTCCGGGAGCACGAGCCCGCTCTTCGTCATCTCCTCGCGCTCGAGGGCTTTGACGACGACGCGGGACCCGAGCGGCTTGAGCTTGAGCTTGGTCGTGGGCTTCTCTGCGACTGCTGCTGGCATGTGCTTCCTCCGATACCTTGTGGGTGATTTGGCCAGGCAAATGCCGGGTTTTGGCTTCGCGAACGGACTTAGCACTCCCCTGGCGCGACTGCTAACAGAGTAGGAAGGCCGTTCGGGGCTGTCAAGACAGCGCCCGGCGGCCGAGCGAGCCCCGGCTGCGGTTCCCTATCGTTGCGGCGTGCAGATCGACCGCCTGGAGACGTGGGTCCTCGAAGCCGAGGGCCAGGCCATCGAGTTCGGGGCCGGGAATTACTCGACCTTCAAGGCGATGGTCGTCGCCATCACCACCGACGACGGGATCACCGGGTGGGGCGAGTGCATCGCCCGGCGCGCGCCGAAGGTCCTCGACACCGTGGTGCGCGAGCTCCTGTGGCCAGTCGTGAAGGGCCGCGACCCGCACGACGTCGAGGGCCTCTGGGACGAGCAGTTCGCGCTCCTGCGGCCGTGGGGCCACTACCGCGGGTTCGTCCAGGAGGGGATGAGCGGGATCGACCAGGCGCTTTGGGACATCCTCGCCCAGGCGCAGGGCATTCCCTTGTACAAGGCGCTCGGCGGCGCGGGCCGCGCGACGGTGCCGGTCTACGGCTCGAAGGTCTACACGGCCGATGCCCCGGCAATGGCGAAGCAGGCGAAGGAGAAGGTCGACGGTGGCCACACCGCGATCAAGATCCAGCTCGGCCGCAACGCCGCGCGCGACGGGTACCGCGGGGACATCGCCGTGACGAAGGCGATCCGCGAGGCGGTCGGGCCGAAGGTCGACATCGGCGCCGACGTCAACAGCGCCTACGACGCCGCGACCGCGATCAAGGTCTGCCACGAGCTCGCGCAATACGACCTCTGGTTCCTCGAGGAGCCGGTGTATCCGGACGACATCGACGGGTACGAGCTCATCCGCCGCTCGCAGCCGATCCCCCTCGCCGCCGGCGAATCGGAGTTCGGGATCTTCGGGTTCCGCGAGCTCCTGGAGCGGCGGGCGATCGACATCGTGCAGCCCGACATCGCGCGCATCGGCGGCTTCACCGCCGCGAATCGGCTCGGCGCGCTCGTGCACGCGCACAACGTGAAGTACGCACCGCACACCGGGTTCTCGTGCGGCCTCGCGCAGCTCGCGTCACTGCATCTGGCGGCGGCGGTGCCGAACCTCGCAAGGTTGGAATGGATGTGGATCGGGAACCCGCTCGCCGAGATCTTCGCGGAGCCGCTGCCGCAACCGAAGAACGGCGTGCTCCCCCTTCCCACGAAGCCCGGCCTAGGCCTCACGGTCGACCGGAAGAAGCTGGAGAAGTACCGGGTCTCGTGAAGCCGTGGCGGATCATCGCGCGGCGCGTCCTGCTCGAGCGACCACCGTGGCTCACCGTCGGCGAGCAGGACGTCGAGCTCCCTGACGGCACCGCGCTCGAGGGCTTCAATTGGATCGAGACGCGGCCGTTCGCGATCGTGATCCCGCTCCTCGACGGCGACCGCACCATCCTCGTCCGCTCGTTCAAGCTCGGCGTCGGGGCAACGTCGGTCTCGCTGCCGGCCGGCTACCTCGAAGCCGGGGAAGCGCCGCTAGCCGGGGCGAAGCGCGAGCTGCTGGAGGAGACCGGCCACGAAGCGAGCGAGTGGATCCCGCTCGGCCGCTACGTCGTCGACGGCAATTACGGATCGGGCGCGATGCACGCGTTCATTGCGAAGGGCGCGCGCAAGGTCCGTGAACCGGAGAGCGGCGACCACGAGGAACAGGAGCTGCTGGTCATGCCGTTCCGGGACGCCATCGCGAAGCTTCGCGCCGGCGAGGTCGCGCAACTCTCGACCGCGGCCGCGCTTGGCCTCGCCGCGATCGCGATCGGCGAGGGGCGCTAGGCCACCGGACCGCGAATCGTCGCGGCCGCCCGCTCGATGCTCACCCGCCCCGCGCGAACGTCCTCCAGCAACGCGAGGAGCGGATCGGCCGGCCCCACGTCAGCCGCGCGGGACATTCGTTGATCGCGCAGCAGCATCGCGAGATGTGTCACGAAGATCGCCGCGAGCGTGAGCGCCGGCACGACCCAGGTGAGCGCGGTGCGCCCCGCGTCGAATTCGGAGATGCCGGCGACGACCGTGATCGCGTTGTACACCACGACCACGCTGCTCACGAGACCACCGACCAGCGCGAGACACACCACGGTGAACAGATAGAACCGGCGGACCGCCGAGTCAGCGCCGGCGCGGGCACGGAACGCGAGCCATGCAGGCACGTAGGTGAGTGCGCCTACCAACAGCAGCGCCGCCGCCTGGAGGAGGTCGTTGGTGACGTGTGCCGCGGGCATCACCTCGCGCTCCAGCGCCCCATGCCAGGCGAGTGCGAGACCGCCGACGATCGACCCGAGGCCGACCAGCGCCGGGAACGCGAGGAGCAGCCGCGTGGTCGTGACGGCAGGATGGCCGTTGCGTCCACGGTCGTGCACGAGCAGCCGGCCACTGACGATCAATAGGAGCGCGCCCGCCGCGACCGGCGCCCACGGGCTCGTGAACGCTTCGGCCGCCGAGGCATCACGCCCGAAGCGGATGGCCCCGGCGATCAGGAAGGCGCCACCCACGATTGCCAGCGCGGCACCGAGGCCATAGCCCGCGAGCGCCAATCCGAACCGGTCGCGCGTCTCGCGGAACCGCCGCTGCCACGCGAACCCGAACGCCCAGATCGCGAGGCCCAGGCCCGCGGTCACGTAGCTCGAGCGGAGCGTCTGCTGCTCGAAGGACCTTGGATCGAAGTTGCGCGGAAAGAAATTCGGCGAGGCGTACGGATATGCGAAGAGCGATCCCGCCGCGCCGGCGGCGGCGCCGAGCGAGAACGCGGCGACGGCAAGGGCGACGAGCATCACGACGATCGCCGAGCGCACGCGCGGCTGCACCGAGGCGGGCGGGGTCCGCGAGATCCACCACGCCGCGATCGCCGCGACCACCGCGGCGACGATGAGGATGCTTGCTTGGATCGTCACGTCCGCGCGGCCCTCCGCGCCAAGCGCGGAAACCGCGGCCTGGGCCGAGAAGAGGACGACGAGCAGTCCGAACGCGAACCACAAGTTCAGGAATTGATGGCGCGCACCGCTCGCGCGTTCCGCGGGGTCGACAAACGAACGGAGGATGAGCCAGAGGTGCGCGCTGCCGACCGGCACCGCGACCGCGAGGAGTGCCACCGCGAGCGACACAGTCCGTGAGACGTCATTCGGTGACTGCCGGTCGCCGAGACCGACCGACTGCATCGCGATGCGTAGGAGCAGAGCCGCCGCGACGGCGAGGGCGATCACCGAAACCGACAGCGCCGAGTAGAGATAGAAGCGCCGGTACGCCGCGCCGCGAGACGGGGCGATCACCCCGCGAGCCTAGCCCGCGGTGTCCGCGATCTCGATCACGGAAGGATCCCAGCGGTTCTCGCGCCGGTCGATGACGTTCAGCGGGTTCGTATCGACCACGAGACCGGCGTCGGTGTCGCTGATGTGGAAGAGCTGGAGGGGCTTCGGCGCCGGGCCGTACAGCACGACGGCGGTGTGCTTGTCGTACTGCGATTGATGACACGGGCAGTGGAACCGGTCCTCCGGGGCCGACCAGGGCACCGCGCACCCGAGGTGGGTGCACTTGCGGTATGCCGCGACGATCCCGCCGGCTGGATGGATCAGGAAGAAGTGACCCTGGCGGAAGAGGATCGGGGCGTCGTTGGTCTCGGCGAACGTCGCGAGCACGTCGGACCTGCGGCCGACGTTCACCGGCACGCCGAGGCCGACGATCTTGCGGACCTGCATGAACGGGACGATCGAGCCGACGACCTCCGCGCCGGCGAGCCCGAGCGCGCCGAAGAAGCCGTAGCGGAGCAGGCGGCGGCGGTCGATCCGCGGCGCGGGGCGGGTGCGGATCACGGCGGCACCTCCTACGTTGCTGTAGTAGGCGATTCCGCCGCGAAGTCAAGCTACGGCCGCTGCTCGAACTCCCCGTCCACTGCGATGAGCGTGTCACGCGGTAGCCGCTCGAGAACGTCAGGTCGCACTACCGCCTCGCGGACGCCGGACGCCGATCGGAATGCCTCCGGCAGCGTTGATCCCGGTGGCCGATCGCCGAGCTGCTCGAGCC
>DATCOR010000150.1:0-2352 GCA_036564585.1 Candidatus Limnocylindria bacterium
GGTGCGGACACTCGTCGGCCAGCTGCCGGCGCTCGACGGGTACGTGTCGAGCGCGCCGACCGCGCGGGTCGCGTTCCTCGCGCAGGCGCAGGCCGAGCTCACCGGCGACGAGACCGTGTTCGACGCGCTCCGCGACGCCACCGGGCTTGACGAGCAGAGCGCCCGCGATCTCCTCGCGCGGTTCCTGTTCCGCGGCGAAGATGTGTTCCGGTCGGTCGGCGTCCTTTCCGGTGGCGAGCGATCGCGGCTCGCGCTCGCGCGCCTGTCCGCGCGTGAGGCGAACCTCCTCGTGCTGGACGAGCCGACGAACCACCTCGACCTCGCGGCGCGCGAACAGCTGGAGGCTGTCCTCTCGGTCTTTGCGGGCTGCCTCCTATTCGTCAGCCATGATCGCTACTTCATCGACAAGCTCGCCGGCGAGATCTGGGACATCCGCGACGGTGCCCTGAAGCGTTATGAGGGCGGGTGGACGGCCTTCGAGAAAGCGCGCGACGAGGGTCGCCCGCTCCCGGATTCGGACACGGCCGCGCTCACGAGCGCGCGCTTGGCGGAGGTGCCGGCACGACCGAAGTCGGGGAAGGTGCCGCCGAAACCGGTCGCGCGGCCTGCACGGACCGCGCGGCCTGCCCCCGCGACGCGGCGGACCGCGTCACGCGTGCGCAAGGTGGAGGGCGTGCGCGCACTGGAAGCGCGGATCAGCGCGATGGAGCTGCAGCTCTCCCAGATGGCGAAGAAGCTCGAAGACATCGCGATGTCCGGCGACTTCATGGAGACGCGCCGCCTCGGCTCGGAGCATGCCAAGCTGGAGCGCTCGCTGCGGGAGCTCTACGAGGAGTGGTCCGCTGCCGCCGAACCGCCAGAAGACGCATGAGCGCGTTCGTCGTTGGGCTGACCGGGCCGATCGGGGCGGGGAAGAGCACCGTCGCGGCGATGCTGCGCGAGGTCGGCGCCCGCGTGCTGGACGCGGACGCGATCGCGCGCGATGAGCAGAGCCGCGGCACCACCGGGTACAGCGCGATCGTCCAGCAGTTCGGCACCGAGGTCCTCGGTGAGGACAAGGAGGTGGACCGCCGCAAGCTCGCGGACATCGTGTTCGCGGATCCGCGGCGGCTCGAGCAGCTCGAGCGGATCCTGCACCCGCGGGTGATCGCGCGGATCCTCGAAGCGCGGAAGATGCTCCCGGACGATCAGGTCCTGGTGGTCGAGGCGATCAAGCTCGTCGAAACGTCGCTGCGGAGCGTCTGCGATCGGATCTGGGTCGTGCTCGCCCCCCGCGATGCGCTGCTCGCGCGCCTGGCGGCTCGCGGGATGAGCGAAGCGGGAGTGGCGGCGCGGCTCGCCGCGCAGGCGAGCGAGGAAGAGTTCCGGGAGGCCGCGGACGTGATCATCCAGAACGACGGCGACCGCGACGCACTGCGCGCCGCGGTCGCCGCCGCTTGGTCAACGGTTCGGGTGAAGCGCTAAGGCGCGACCTTCAGCGGGATCGGATAGCCGAAGCGCTTGTAGACCGGCCCGAACGTGCCACCCTGCGTGGCCGCCTGGCGCTGGTCCTGCGCGGCGCGGAGCAGGAACTGGAGCGATCCGCCCGCGGCGATCATGTACGAGATCTGCTCGGCCGTCTGCGCGTCGGTGCGGATCGTGTAGACGGAACCGAGGCGCGCGAGGATCGGCAGATTCTGCAGCGTGACCTTGGCGGCGAAGTCGGGGAACCGGTTCTGATCGTTGCCGGTGAAGTACTTGGATGGGTCGAAGTTGAACGTGTACAGGAGGTCGACGATGTCGCCGACCTGGATCGCACCGCCGACCGCGCTCGCGTCGGCGACCGTGATCGACATGACCCGGTAGTCCGGCGTGCCGGCCGGGATCGGCGCGTTCGGTGCCGGCTGGGCGTTCGGCGGGAAGACCGTGAACGTGACCGCGCCTGCCGCGGCGAACTTGCCAGGCAGGATCGGCTCGCCCGCGGCGATGGGCTGCTGGACGATCTTGCCCAGGACGTCCTCGGGCTTCGCCAGGGCCGTTGGCGGTGCCAGCTCGACCGGGTACTTCTGGACCTTCACGTCAGCGGCGGTCAGGGCGCTGCGGGCCGGCAGGTCCCGCGCGGCGACGAGCACGTCCGTCGTCGCGGCGGGCGGGGGCGCTTCGGCTTTCGAACCGGAGGACAACACGTAGGTCCCGACGCCGGCCAGGATCGCGATCAGGATGCCGACGATGAGGACGAGCCGCGCACGGCGGCGGGAACGGTCTTCCACGGTCCTTCCAAGCTCCTCTCGAGTTGCTGTCTGAACGTTAGTCGAACAAGGTGGTTATTCGGCAATAGCCCATTCGTGTGATGTGTCGCGCCCGTGTCGGTTC
>DATCOR010000166.1:0-4886 GCA_036564585.1 Candidatus Limnocylindria bacterium
TCGAGCCGTGAAGGTGGGGCGACGACCCACCTTTTTTGTCGCCGGAAACGGCCGAGCAAGATGATGAAGGGGAGAGCGTGCCATGAACCGAGAACTCGTGACCGGTCTCGCGCAGCTCTCCGCCGAAAAGGGCCTCCCCAAGGAGGTCGTGAGCGACATCATCGCCCGGGCGATCAAGCGGGCATACGGCGCCGAAGAGAACATCGACGTGACGGTCGACGTCCAGACCGGCGCGTTCAAGGTGTTCCTGCTCAAGACCGTCGTCGACAAGGTCGAGGACCCGAAGCTCCAGATCCAGATCGACGCGGCCCGCCGGATGAAGCCGGACGTCGCCCTCGGCGACACGATCCCGCTCGAGGAGTCGGCCGCGGCACTCGGCCGCATCGGCGCGCAGACCGCGAAGCAGGTCATCCAGCAGTCGCTGCGAGAGGCCGAGCGCGAGCAGGTCTACGCCGAATACGCGGACCGCGAAGGCGACATCATCAACGGCCAGATCGAGCGGTTCGAGGCTGGTGCCGCGATCTTCGAGCTGGGCAAGGCGAAGGCGATCCTGCCGCGCAGCGAGCAGGCGCCGCACGAGCGCTACTTCGTCGGGCAGCACCGCAAGGTGCTCGTCCTCGAGGTGCGCCGGTCGATCCACGGGCCGCAGATCATCGTGAGCCGCGCGCATCGCGGCCTCGTGAAGCGGCTGTTCGAGCTCGAGGTACCGGAGATCTATCACGGACAGGTGGAGATCACGGGCATCGCGCGCGAGGCCGGCTCGCGGACGAAGATCGCCGTGCGCTCGCGCCAGCCGGGGCTCGACCCGGTCGGCGCGTGCGTCGGCCAGCGCGGGCTGCGGGTCCAGGCGATCAGCAACGAGCTGGGCGGCGAGCGGGTCGAGGTCATCCAGTACGACGAGAAGGCCGAGGAGTTCGTGAAGAACGCGCTCTCGCCCTCGCCGGTCATCCGCGTGGACATCGTGGTCGACGAGAAGACCGCATATGTCGTCGTGCCGGACCGCTACCTGTCGCTCGCGATCGGCAAGGAAGGGCAGAACGCGCGGCTCGCCGCGAAGCTCACCGGCTGGCGGATCGACATCCGCAGCGAGTCCGAGGTCCGAGCGGAGGCCGAGCCGGAGCCGGAGCCGGAGCCCGTGGTCGTCGAAGCCGAGGCCTCCCTACCGGCGGTCGAAGAGGATCAGGAGGCGATCCGCCACGATCTCGTGGCCGAGGTCGAAGCGGAGTCGCTGGCCGCGGACGAGGACGAGCTCGAGGACGAGGACCGCGCCCTGCTCGGCGGCAAGAAGAAGAAGGATCGTCGCTAGGGCCGTCCCGCAGCGGACCTGCGTGGCGTGCCGAGAGGTCAAGGCGAAGCGCGAGCTCATCCGGGTCGTCCGGGCCGCGGACGGCACGCTCTCGGTGGACCTTCGGGGCAAGTCACCGGGGCGCGGAGCGTATCTCTGCCCCGATGATGCGTGCCTCGCGCGTGGCATCGACGATGGCTCGCTCGGGCGGGCCCTTGAGGTGACGATCGACGAGGCGACGAAGCAACGGCTGCGGGATGAGCTCGCCGCCGGAGCTGAAAGAAGGAGGACAGCCTGATGCCGAAGGCAAGACCGCGGCGGTTCCCGCCGCAACGTGGACCCCGCCCGCGCCGCCGCCCGTCGCGCGGGAACACCGCGCCACAGGCGCCGGTCGCCGCGGCGCCGACGGCGGTCGCGGTCCTCCCCGAGGGCGGCGCGCCGGTCTCGCTGCCCAAGACCATGCAGGTCGGCGAGCTCGCGCAGACCCTCGACCTGTCGATCGTCGACGTCATCCGGGCCCTCGTGAACATGGGCGTCATGGCGACGATCAACCAGACGATCGACTTCGAGACCGCGTCGCTCGTCGCGGGCGAGCTCGGGATCGAGGTCATCCCGGAGGAGGAGATCGCCGCCCCGGTCGAGGAGACCGAGGAGCTGGCGCCCGTCGGCAAGGAGATCCTCTGGACCGACGACGACGAGACGAAGATGATCACGCGCCCGCCGGTCGTCACGATCGTCGGGCACGTCGACCACGGCAAGACGAGCCTCCTCGACGCGATCCGCGAGACGAACGTGACCGCCCGCGAGGCGGGTGGGATCACCCAGCACATCGGCGCGTACCAGATCGAGCACTCGGGCCGGAAGGTCACCTTCCTCGATACGCCCGGCCACGAGGCGTTCACCGCGATGCGCGCGCGCGGCGCGCAGGTCGCCGACGTCGCGATCCTCGTCGTCGCGGCGGACGACGGCGTGCAGCCGCAGACCATCGAGGCGATCTCGCACGTGAAGGCCGCGGGCGTCCCGATGGTCGTCGCCCTCAACAAGATCGACAAGGCCGACGCGAACCCGGACCACGTGAAGGGTCAGCTCGCCGAGCACGCCGTCACCGTCGAGGAGTACGGCGGCGACACGCCGATCGTCCCGGTGTCGGCGCGCACGAAGCAGGGGCTGCAGGACCTCATCGACGTGGTGCTGCTCGTGGCCGATGTCGCCGACCTCAAGGCGAACCCCGACCGACCGGCCATCGGCCGGGTCATCGAGGCGCACATGGACAAGAGCCGCGGCCCCATCGCGACGGTCCTGGTACAGACCGGCACGCTCGAGCGCGGCGACCTCATCGTCGTCGGGAAGCTGTTCGGCAAGGTCCGCGCGATGACCGACGACAAGGGCAAGAACGTCGGTCGCGCCGAGCCGTCGCGCCCGGTGCTGATCCTCGGCCTGCCGGACGTGCCGGAGGCCGGCGACGTGCTCCGCGCCGTCGCCGATGAGAAGACCGGCAAGGCCCTCGCGGAGCGCAACGCGCGCGAGCGCGCGGCGGCGGCCGGGGGCGAGCGCCCCGCGACGCTCGACGAGATGTTCGCGCAGGTCAAGGAGGGCAAGGCCAAGGAGCTGAAGCTCGTGCTCAAGGCGGACGTGCAGGGTTCGCTCGAGGCGATCAAGGGCGCCCTCGCGAAGGTCGCGCAGGACGAGGTCGCGCTCGTGGTCATCCACGACGCCGTCGGCGACATCAGCGAGTCCGACGTGACGCTCGCCGCCGCTTCGGGCGCCGTCGTCATCGGGTTCAACAACAAGATCGACGTTCCGGCCAAGCGCGCGGCCGAGCAGACGAAGGTCGACGTCCGTCAGTACAAGGTCATCTACGAGCTGCTCGACGACATGCAGAAGGCGCTCACCGGGATGCTCGAGCCGGAGATGGTCGAGAGCGTCCTTGGGCACGCCGAGGTCCGCCAGATCTTCACCGCGAACAAGACGACCATCGCGGGCTGCACGGTGTCCGACGGCGTCATCCGCCGCGGCGCGCAGGCCCGCCTGCTCCGCGGCCAGGAGCCCGCCTGGGAGGGGACCGTCGCGACGCTCCGGCGCGTCAAGGACGACGTGCGCGAGGTCGCCGCCGGGCTCGAGTGCGGCATCGTGCTCGACGGACACAACGACGTGCAGGTCGGCGACATCATCGAGGCGTTCGTCGTCCAAGCGAAGCCGCGCTAGCCATGGCGTACCGGCGCGTAGATCGGGTCAATGCCTTGCTGCAGCGTGAGCTCGCCACGCTGATCAGCGAGGAGCTGCGCGATCCGCGCATCGCGTTCCCGACCGTGACGAGCGTGGAGACGACCGCGGATCTCAAGACCGCGAAGGTCTTCGTGAGCGTCCTCGGCGACACCGACGCGGTCGCGAGCACGATGCAGGCGCTCAATGAGGCTCGGCCATTCATCCGCCGCGAGGTCGGAGAGCGGACGGACCTGCGATTCGTGCCGCAGATCGAGTTCGTGTCCGACACGTCCGCCGCGCGAGCCGCGCGCATCTCGCAGCTGCTCCGCGAAGCGACACGGGATCGATGAACGCGGTCGTCGACGCGCTCCGCGCGGCCGGTCGCATCGCGCTCGTCTCGCACCGCGATCCCGACCCGGACACCATCGGCTCGTCGCTGGCTCTCGGCCTCGCACTCGAGCGGATGGGGAAGCGGGTCTCGTGGCATTGCGCCGATCCGGTGCCCGAGGCCATCCGATTTCTCGCGTCCGCCGACCGCGTCAGCCAGGCGCCACCACCAAGCGACGTCGACCTCATCGTGTGCCTCGACTTCGGCGAGCCGGAACGGGCGAAGTTCGCGCTGCCAGCGGGGCCGAAGATCGCCGACATCGACCACCACGCCACGAACACAGCATTCGGCGACGCGAACTTCGTCGATGTGACGAGCGCCGCGACCGGCGAGATGGTCGGCCGGGTGATCGACGCCCTCGGCGTGGGCTGGACGCCGGACATGGCGACGGCCGCGCTCATCGCGATCATGACCGACACCGGCTCGTTCCAGTTCCCGAACACCGACAAACGCGCGCTCGAGCGCGCCGCGATGCTGCGCGACGCCGGTGCGGACCTGCAATCGATCACCTACAACGTCTTCCGCAACAAGCGGTTCGAGGCCCTCAAGCTCTGGGGGTTCGCGTTCTCGCGCCTGGTCCGCGAATCGGACGGGCTGCTCGTGTGGACCTGGATCGAGAACGACGATCTCGCGCATGCCGGTGCGCTCGAGGAGGACCTCTCTGGCCTGGTGGAGCAGATCGCCCGGAGCAAGGGCATGCGCGTCGCGCTCCTGTTCAGCGGCACGACCGGCCCGGTGAAGGTCTCGTGCCGCACATCGGCATCGGCCCCTTCGGTCGACGCGGCGGCGCTCATGGCGAGCTTCGGTGGCGGCGGACACGTTCGCGCGGCCGGCGCGCTCATTCCGGGCACCGACCACGCCGCGATCCGCGAGCGCGTGCTCGCCGCGGCGCGCGAGGCGCTCGACCGCGCTCGACAGCCCGCATGACCCTGACCCCGTCCGGGGTCCTGCCGATCGATAAACCGCTGGGCTGGACTTCGTTCGACGTCGTGGCGGTCGCCCGGCGGT
>DATCOR010000180.1:0-7563 GCA_036564585.1 Candidatus Limnocylindria bacterium
GAGTCCGCGCCGCGTCGGGGCGGTCGCGCGCCGGATCGTGCTCGGATTCCGGCACGACCGCCGGTCGCTCGCCCTCCTCTTCGTCGCGCCCATCGTCGTGCTCACGCTCGTCGGGGCGCTCTGGGGATCCCCGTCCACGGGCACGATCCGCGTGATCGCCGCCGGCGACGTCGACCCGCAGCTCTACGAGGCCCTCCGCGGCACGAACATCCAGCTGCAGGCGATGGACACGCCCGCGGCGCTCGAGGAGGTCCGCGCGGGACGGGCCGACGCGATGATCGAGTTCACCGACCAGGGCGCGACGGTGACGGTCGAGGGCTCCGACCCCACCCGCACGAGCTCGTTCGTGAGCCAGATGGACGCCGCACTGACCGAGATCATCATCGGCTCCCCGCTGCGCGCGGCAGTCACCGTGAAGTACCTCTACGGCGGGCCGACCTACACGCTCCTCGACTACCTTGCGCCCGTTCTCGTCGCGGTCTTCGCGTACTTCTTCATCTTCCTGCTGTCGGCGGTCTCGTTCCTCCGCGAGCGCACGAGCGGGACGCTCGAGCGGCTGCTCGCGACGCCGCTCACGCGCGTGGAGCTCGTGCTCGGGTACCTCGGCGGCTTCGCGCTGTTCGCGCTCCTGCAGGCGCTCGTGATCCTCGCCTTCACCGTGTTCGTCTTGAAGGTCCAGTACCGCGGCAATCTCGCCACGATCTTCCTGGTCGAGGCGGTCCTCGTGGTGGGCGCCGTCAGCCTCGGGCTCGCGATCTCGGCGTTCGCCCGCAACGAGCTCCAGGCCGTGCAGTTCGTCCCGCTCGTGCTTGTCCCGCAGATCTTCCTGTCGGGACTCCTGGTCCCGGTGGATCAGCTGAACGATGTCCTGCGGGCGCTCTCGACGGTCCTCCCGCTCACCTACGCGAATGAGGCGCTGCGCGCGTTGATGGTCAAGGGCTACGCGCTGACCGACCCGCTCATCCTGCGCGATATCGGCGTCCTGCTGCTCTTCGCCGTGGTCCTGGCCGGCGCCGCGGTCGGGTCGATCCGGCGCGAGGTGGCCTAGTCAGCGGCTCGGACTTCCCTATCGTTCCGCGTGGCGGACATAAGGAGGCGCTATGCGACTCAGCCTGATGCCGAAGAAGAGCATCTTCTTCACCCTCTTCAGCCAGCACGCCCAGAACGCGCTCGAGGCGGCGCAGGCGCTCGAGAAGTTCGTCACCGACTTCACGTCGATCGAGGACAAGGTCCGCGACATCCACGCGATCGAGCACTACGGCGACAAGCTCACCCACCAGATCATCGAGGAGCTGAACGGAACGTTCGTCACGCCGCTCGACCGCGAGGACATCGTCGGCCTCGCCTCCAAGCTCGATGACGTGACTGATGTCTGCTGGGACGTCGCGGAGATGATCAGCCTGTACAAGGTATCGAGCATCCGGCCGGCCGCGATCCGGCAGGCCCGCACCCTCGTGCAGGCCGCGACGGAAGTGGTCGCGTCACTCGAGAACCTCGAGAAGCTGAAGGGCCTCGAGCCGCACTGGATCAAGATCCACACCCTCGAGAACGAGGGCGACGCCATATTCCGCGAGGCCGTCGCCGACCTCTTTGCCCGGACGACCGATCCGGTCGAGATCATCAAGTGGAAAGACATCCATGGGCTCATCGAGGTCGCGATCGACCGCTGCGAGGACGTGGCGAATATCGTCGAGATGATCGTGGTGAAGCACCGCTGATGGACATGGCCACCGCGATCGTCGTCGCGGTCGTCATCCTCGGGCTGGTCTTCGAGTACGTGAACGGATTTCACGACGCCGCGAACGCCGTCGCGACCGTGATCGCGACCCGAGTGCTCACGCCACTTCAGGCCGTCCTGATGGCCGGCTCGCTCAACCTCGTCGGCGCCCTCGCCGGCACCGCGGTGGCGGCGACGATCGCAAAGGGGATCGTCGACAGCACGCGCGTCACGCAGGATCTGGTCCTCGCGGCGCTGCTCGCGGCCATCGCCTGGGACCTGATCACGTTCTTCGCCGCACTGCCAACGTCCTCGAGCCACGCGCTGGTGTTCGGCATCATCGGCGCGGCCGTGTCCGTTCACGGCTGGGACGTGGTGATCGTGCCCGGCGTTCAGAAGACGAGCGCGGGCGTCGTCATCTCCCCGACCCTCACCTTCACGATCGGTTACCTGTTCATGCTCGCGTTGTACTGGGCGGTCCGCAACAAATCGTCAGCCGGCGTCAACGCGTTCTTCGGCCGCGGCCAGATCCTCTCGAGCGCATGGATGGCCTTCACTCACGGAGGCAACGATGGGCAGAAGACGATGGGCATCATCGCGCTCGCGCTCTACGGCGGAGGCATGCTCGGAGGGCAACCAGCCGGGTTCATCCCGGACTGGGTGAAGTTCGCATGCGCGATCTCGATCGCGCTCGGGACCGCGATCGGTGGCTACCGGATCATCAAGACGATGGGCATGCGGATCACGCTCTTGAAACCGATCAATGGCTTCGTCGCCGAGACGACGGCCGGCGCGGTCATCGAGCTGGCGACCCGGCTCGGCATTCCGATCTCGACGACCCACGCGATCAACGGCGCGATCCTTGGCGTCGGCTCCACACGGCGCCTCTCGGCGGTGCGCTGGGGCATCGCCGGCCGGATCATCACGGCGTGGGTGCTCACCATCCCCGGCTGCTTCATCTTCGGCTGGGTCTTCACTCTGCTGATCCACGCGATCGGGATCCACGTCTGAGGCTCCGCCGCGGCAGCGGATCGGCCCCGCAGCCCAGCGAAGCTCCCGTGCCCAGCCCGGATCCGGAGCGCGACCGCTTGCGGAAGGCGATCGCGGAGCTGCCGGATGCGATCGTCCTCGCTGACCGCGACGACGTCGTCCGCCTTGCGAATCCCTCGGCGACTCGGCTTCTCGCGGCCGGGGAGCTTGTAGGCCACCGGCTGGTCGAGGTCGTGCGCGATCACGAGATGCTCGAGGCGGTCGAGGCGGCACGCCACGGCGGCGAGACGGTGCGCGAGATGGAGCGTGACGGGGGCCGGCGCGTGCTGCGGATCGCGGCCAGGGCGCTGCCGGACGGCGATCTTGTGCTCACGGTCCAGGATCTGAGCTCCGTACGCCGGCTTGAGACCCAGCGGCGCGACTTCGTCGCCAATGTCTCGCACGAGCTGCGCACGCCGCTCTCGGCCCTGAAGGCGATGGTCGAGACCCTGCGCGCGGGCGCGATGCGCGACCCGGCGGCGGCCGACGATTTTCTCGCGCGGATCGATCACGAGATCGACGGTCTGACCGACCTCGTCGGCGACCTGCTCGCGCTCACGCGGATGGAGGCGGGCGACGAGGCCCTGGACCTGCGGGACACGGACGCGGCCGATCTCGTGCGCGAAGCCGCGGCGCGCCTCGAGCCGCTCGCCGCCCGCGCGCAGATCCGCCTGGCGACAGCGACCGACGCGAGCGGCGCACGCGTCCGCGTCGATCCGGCGCGGATGGCCCAAGTCCTCGCGAACCTCGTCCACAACGCGATCAAGTTCACGCCGGCCGGCGGGACGGTGACGCTCGGCACGACGTCCACACCCTCCGAGGTCACGCTCTTCGTGCGCGACACGGGCGCCGGCATCGACCCCACGGATCTCGAGCGCATCTTCGAACGCTTCTTCAAGTCCGACCCGTCACGCGCCAGCGGCGGCACGGGGCTCGGCCTCGCGATCGCGAAGCACGCGGTCCAGGCCCACGGCGGGACCATCGGCGCGGCCAGCGACGGGCGCGGCCAGGGCGCCACATTCACCGTGACGCTACCGCGCTCCGCGTAGGCTCGATCGGTGCGCAGCATCCTCGTCGTCGATGACGAGACGAACCTCCGTCACACGCTCGCGTACGCGCTGCGGCAGGAGGGATACGAGGTCCTCACCGCGGAGGACGGCGAGGCCGCGCTCGAGAGCTTCAAGGCGAATGCCCCCGAGCTCGTGATCCTCGACCTCATGCTGCCGAAGCTCGATGGCCTCGAGGTCTGCCGGCGCATCCGCCGCCAGAGCGACGTGCCGATCCTCATGCTGACCGCGCGTGATTCCGAGCTCGATCGCGTGGTCGGGCTCGAGATCGGCGCCGACGACTACCTCGTGAAGCCGTTCTCGATGCGCGAGCTCGTGGCGCGGGTGCGCGCGATGCTGCGGCGCGCGTCGCGGGTCGCCGAGCCGCCGTCGATGGACGTGCTCGATCTGCCGGGCCTCCGCCTCGACGTGCCGAAGCGCCGAGTGACCGCGGACGGCCACGACGTCACCCTCACCGCGAAAGAGTTCGATCTACTCGCGTACCTGGCCGGGCGCCCGGGCCAGGTGCTCACGCGCGATCAGATCGTCGCCGGCGTTTGGGGCGTCGATTTCTCTGGGGACCCGCGCACGGTCGACACGCATGTGAAGACCCTCCGCGAGCGGCTCGGCGACGACGCGGACCACCCCCGATGGCTCGAGACGGTGCGCGGGGTCGGCTACCGCATGCGGGAGCGCCCGGCAGGGTAGGACCGACCTCACTTCACCGGCGCTTCACCCGCGGCTCACCTGCGTCACGCGCCCTTCCCACCGTCATGGCCGACGCTGTCCATGACGGAAGTGAAAGAGGTGGGAATGATGCGTTCCCTGTGGAAATCCTTGGCAGCGTTCCTCGCGGTCGCGACGATCGCCGCAGCATGCGGCGGAGCCGGCAGTGGCCAGCCCGCGGCGACGGGTGGCGCGAACCCCTGCGGGATCCTGGTCACCGCCAAGTGCGCCGACGAAGCCCAGTCGCTGAGCGGCGCGGGCGCGACCTTCCCGGCGGTGATCTATACGAAGTGGATCGACGAGTACAACAAGCTCACCGGCGTCCAGGTGAACTACCAGGCCATCGGCTCCGGCGGTGGGGTCAAGGGCATCACCGACAAGACGGTCGACTTCGGCGCGAGCGACAACGCGCTCACCGACCAGCAGCTCGCCGACGCGAAGACGACGCTCCTCCACCTCCCGGCGGTCATGGGCGGGATCGTCGCGACGTACAACGTCGCCGGCGTCTCGTCGCTCAAGCTCACCGGGGACACCCTCTCAGGGATCTTCCTCGGCGACATCAAGAAGTGGAACGACCCGAAGCTCGTCGCGGACAACCCGGGCGTCAACTTCCCGGCCGCCGACATCGTGACCGTCCATCGGTCCGATGGATCCGGCACGACCGCGGTCTTCACGGACTATCTCGCCAAGGTCAATGCGACCTGGAAGTCCCAGGTCGGCGCCGCCCAGACGGTCAACTGGCCGGGCGGGGTCGGCGGCAAGGGCAACGATGGCGTCGCCGGAGCGGTGAAGTCCACCCCGAACTCCATCGGCTACGTCGAGCTCATCTACGCGCTCCAGCAGAAGCTTGGCGCCGCGACCATGAAGAACAGCGCGGGCAAGTTCATCGACGCGAGCCTGGACTCGGTGAGCAAGGCCGCCGTGGGGGTGACGCTCCCCGATGACCTCCGCGCCTCGCTCACGAACTCGAGCAACGCCGACGCGTACCCGATCGTCGCAATGACCTACCTCCTCACCTACAAGGACGTGGCCGACAAGAGCAAGGCGCTCGCGATGGCCCGGTACTTCTGGTGGGGCACCCACGAGGGCCAGGCGTTCGCCAAGGACCTCGGCTACGCACCCCTGCCGGCCGACGTCGTGACGAAGGTCGAAGCGAAGATCAGGTCGATGACCTCCGGCGGCGCGCCGGTCCTGCCCGCAAACTAGACGCCCGTGACCTCCCGCACCGCGGATCGGACCTTCGCCGTGAGCGTGACGGCACTGGCGCTGCTGGTGCCGATCACGCTCGCGGCCATCACGCTGCTGGTCGTCCTCGACTCGCTCCCGTCGATCCAGCGGTTCGGGCTCAGCTTCCTCCTCACGAGCACCTGGGACCCGGTCCATGCCGCGTTCAGCGCGGGCGCGTATCTGTTCGGCACGCTCGTCACCACCGCGATCGCCATCGCGCTCGCGACGCCGGTCGCGGTCGGCGCCGCGATCTTCCTCACCGAATACGCGCCGCGAGCCGTCCGCGGCCCGCTTGCGTTCCTCATCGAGCTTCTCGCCTACATCCCGAGCATCGTCTACGGGCTCTGGGGCCTGTTCGTCCTCGTCCCGCTGTTCCGGTCCGAGATCGACCCGTTCCTCCAGCGGACCGTCGGGCAGGTCCCGGTCATCGGCGCGCTGTTCAGCGGCTCGATCGTCGGCACCGACCTGCTCATGGGCGGCGTGATCCTCGCGGTGATGGTCCTGCCTCTTCTCGTCGCGGTGACCCGCGAGGTCCTGCTCGCGGTGCCGCCGGCGCAGCGCGAGGGCATGATCGGCCTTGGCGCGACGCGGTGGGAGGCGATCGCCGGCGCCGTGCTTCCCTACGCGCGGGTCGGGATCATCGGCGCGGTCGTGCTCGCCGTCGCACGCGCGTTCGGCGAGACGATGGCGGTCACGCTCGTGACGGGCAACAGCTCGACGGCGATCGGGCCATCGCTGTTCACGCCGGGGTACACGATGGCCTCGGCCATCGCGAACCAGTTCACCGAGGCGAGCGACCCGCTGCACTTCAGCGCGCTCGTCGAGATCGCGCTCGTCCTCCTGGTCGTCGCGCTCGTGATCAACACCGCTGCGCGGCTCCTCATCCGGCGCGTTGCGTCCGGGCCGCAGGGCCTCGTGATATGAGCACCGCGACCGCGGTCATGACTCGCGTTCCCGAGCGCCACGCGGTCAGCGCGCGCCGCCGCGCGCGCGAGCGGACGATGCAGGTGCTGCTCGCGCTCTCGGCCCTCGGCTCGGCGGTGCTCCTCGTGATCATCCTCGGCTACGTGATCGTCCGCGGGGCGCCCGCGCTGAACCTCGCGTTCTTCACCGAGCGCCCGCTCCCGTTCGGCGTCGAGGGCGGCGGCGTCGGTCCCGCGGTCGTGGGGACCGTGATCCTCTCTGTCCTCGCCGGGGTCATCGCGATCCCGATCGGTATCGCGAGCGCGATCTTCGTCACCGAGTTCCGTTCGGGCCGGCTCGCGCCCGCGGTCCGGTTCGCCGCGGAGCTGATCGCCGGGCTGCCCTCGATCGTCGTCGGCGTCTTCGTCTGGGCCTTCCTGGTCCGCGGGATCATCGGCCACTACGCCGCGCTCGCGGGCGCGATCGCGCTCGCCATCATCATGATCCCGATCGTCGCCCGGACGGTCGAAGAGGTGCTGCGGCTCGTTCCCCAATCGCTGCGCGAGGCCGGCCTCGCGCTCGGTGCCCCTCGCTGGCGGGTCGTGCTCTCGATCGTGGTGCCGACGGCTCGCGCCGGCATCGCGACCGCCGTCGTCCTGGCGGTCGCCCGCGCCGCCGGCGAGACCGCCCCGCTGCTGCTCACCGCCCTCGGCAATCTCTTCTTCAGCACCGACCTGCTGAAGCCGGTGTCGGCCCTGCCGCTCCAGATCTACCAGTACGCGGCATCGCCGTACGACGACTGGCACACGAAAGCCTGGGGCTCATCGCTCGTTCTCGTCGGCGTCATCGCCGTCCTGAGCCTCGCGCTGCGGCTGGCGATCCGGCGAGGTGCGCGATGATGCGCACCATGGAGCC
>DATCOR010000187.1:0-4061 GCA_036564585.1 Candidatus Limnocylindria bacterium
CACGTGGCCGACGAGGAAGATCGGGACGTCGTCGCCCTTCGCCACCTCGAGGAGCCGCGCAGCGCATTCGCGGAGCTGCGAGACGCCGCCCGCGGCGGACCCGATGATGTCCGAGCTCATCGTCTGGATCGAGTCGATGACGCAGAAGATGGGCTTGGTGCGGCGGATGACCTCGATCACGGACCCGAGATCGGTCTCCGCCAGCAACAGGATGTTGCCGCCGTCGATGCCGAACCGCCGCGCCCGCAGCTTCACCTGCGCCGCGGACTCCTCGCCCGATACATAGAGGACGGTCCCGCGCTGGCTCAGGCTCGCCGACGCCTGCATGAGCAGCGAGCTCTTGCCGATGCCCGGATCGCCACCGAGCAGGACGAGCGAGCCGCGCACGATCCCGCCGCCCAGGACGCGATCGAACTCGCCGATCCCGGTCTTGATGCGCACCTCGGCGTCGGGCGGGACCGCATCGAGCGCGATCGGCTCGCGCGGCGCGCGGGTTGCCCCGGAGCGTCCCTTGGGCGGCGCGACCACCCGCTCCTCGATGAGGGTGTTCCACCCGCCGCAGCTCGGACACTTGCCGATCCACTTGGGGTAGTCGTTGCCGCACTGCTGGCAGACGAACGCGGTCTTCGGAGCGGACGCGCGGGGAGGCATGTCCTAAGTATCGGTCGCCGCTGACGCCTCGAAGCGATATTCGTCGACGTCGCAGACCGGTTCGTAGCCGATCGCCTGATAGATGTGGTTCGACGTCGGATTCGCGAGATCTGTGTACAGGAAGCAGAAACGCCTGCCGGCGTCGAGCTGCGCCTGGCTGAGCGCGGCAACGAGAGCGCTCGCGTATCCCCGGCGACGCTTGTCGGGCGGTGTGTAGACGGCGCCGATCCGGATGCCGGTCGGCGTGCGCCCGCCCGCGCCCGCCATCGCGACGAGCCCCTCGTCCTCCCAGACCCACAGGCCGCGCGCGCCGAGCCAGTGCGTCGCGGTCGCTTGAGCATCAGCGCGGCTCGCGGGGTGGTTGCTGTCGGCCAGCGCCTCCGCGGCGAAGGCCAGGAACCAGTCCACGACGGTAGCGCGGTCGCCTTCGCGCGCGACGCGCGGCGAGCCAGCGACGGCTCGTGGCGGAATCACACGCGACAACTGATAGATGCGTTGCGCCATCACGACACGCGCGGTCGCGCCGGTCCGCTCCGTCCACAACGCGACCGCACGCGCCGCAAGCTCGCGCGGACCGCTGAGGCCCGGTGTGTCTGGCATGGCCATTAGCACATCCTCGACGACGACCGGCACCGCGGCCGGGTCGGTGCCAGCGGTCAGCAGAAGGTTGAACGGTGGCGTGCGCATGGTCGCCGCGACGACCACGTCGCCACGGCGAACGATCGCGAAGTACGGCGGCAGCGGGCCGAACGTCCGACCGCCCTTCAAGCCGGTGATGAGCCCCAGGACGAGGTTGTTCTCCGCTTCATGCGCGCCGAGGAAGGAGGAGGCGAGCGACTCGAACCGGGAGACGTCCTCGAGGCGCTTCAGACTGAGGTCCGCCACGCCAGGATGCTAGGTGGCGGCGACAGGCTCCGGCTTGCGCTCCTCGACGGGCTCGCCCTTCGTGATCGCGAGCTTGCCGTCGACCGCGTCGATCTTCACGGTGTCTCCGGCGACGAACGCCGCGAGCAGCAACATCTCCGCCAGCGGATCGGCGATCTCGTTCTGGATCGCGCGACCGAGCGGACGCGCGCCGAAGTTCGTGTCGTACCCGACGGTCGCGATGTAGTCCTTCGCCTCGTCGGAGACGACGAAGCTCATCGCCTGCGACGCGAGCTGCTTGCGCACGCCGCCGAGCTCGATCTCCACGATCTTGCGGATCTCGGGCTTCGTGAGCGGCTGGAAGACGACGGTCGCGTCGATCCGGTTCAGGAACTCAGGGCGGAAGAAGCGCTTCATCTCGTCGTTGACGCGCTCTTTCATGTGCTCGTACGCGGCCTGGGTCTCGGGATCATCGCCGGAACCCTTCGAACGGAAGCCGAGCGCACCCTCGCTCTTCAGCATCTTCTGCGCGAGGTTGCTGGTCATGATGATGATCGTGTTGCGGAAGTCGACGGTCCGGCCCTTCGCGTCAGACAGGCGGCCCTCGTCGAAGATCTGCAGCAGGATGTTGAAGACCTCGGGGTGGGCCTTCTCGATCTCGTCGAGCAGAATGACGCAGTAGCTCTTGCGACGGACGGTCTCGGTGAGCTGGCCACCCTCTTCGTACCCCACGTAGCCGGGCGGCGAGCCGACCAGGCGCGACACGTTGTGCCGCTCCATGTAGTCGGACATGTCGATCTTCACCATGTTGTCGGCGTTGCCGAACATGAACTCGGCGAGGTTCCGGGCGAGGTGCGTCTTGCCGGTACCGGTCGGGCCGACGAAGAAGAACGCACCGATCGGGCGGCGCGGGTCCTTGAGGCCGGCGCGCGCGCGGCGGACGGCCCGGCTGATCGTCTTGATCGCCTCGTCCTGGCCGATGACCTTGGCGTGCAGCGCCTCCTCCATCTTGAGGAGCTTCTGGGTCTCCTCCTCAGCGAGCCGGCGGACCGGGATGCCGGTCCACATCGAGAGGACCTCGGCGATGTCCTCGTCGGTCACCTCGGGGCGCTTCTGCGATTGCGCGAGGAGCCAATCGGCCTTCGACTGCTGGAGCTTGTCCTGCTGGACCCGCTCGGCCTGGCGGAGCGTCGAGGCGAGCTCGTACTGCTGCGCCTCCATGGCCGCTTCCTTCTCGGTGCCGACGCGGTCGAGCTCCTTCTGGGCGTCCTTCATCTCGGCCGGGAGGGTCGAGTAGCGGAGCCGGACGCGGCTCGCGGCCTCGTCCATGAGGTCGATCGCCTTGTCCGGGAGGAACCGGTCGGTGATGTAGCGGGCCGACAGCTCGGCCGACGCCTTCACGGCATCGTCGGTGATCGAGACCTTGTGGTGCTCCTCGTAGCGGGAGCGGATGCCCATGAGGATCTGCTGGGTCTCCTCGATCGACGGCTCTTCCACCATGACCGGCTGGAACCGGCGCTCGAGGGCCGCGTCACGCTCGATGTACTTGCGGAACTCATCGAGCGTCGTCGCGCCGATGCACTGCAGCTCGCCGCGGGCGAGCGAGGGCTTCAGGATGTTCGCCGCGTCCACCGCGCCCTCGGCCGCGCCCGCTCCGACGAGCGTGTGCAGCTCGTCGATGAACAGGACGACGTCCTTCGCGTCGCGGAGCTCCTCGATGATCTTCTTGAGACGCTCCTCGAACTCGCCGCGGTACTTCGTGCCGGCGACGAGCGAGCCGATGTCGAGGGTCAGGACGCGCTTGCCCTGGAGGGTCTCCGGGACGTCGCCCTTCACGATCCGGTGCGCGAGCCCCTCGGCGATCGCGGTCTTGCCGACGCCCGGCTCGCCGATGAGGGCCGGGTTGTTCTTGGTCCGCCGGCTGAGGATCTGGATGACGCGCTCGATCTCCTTCTCGCGGCCGATGACCGGATCGAGCTGACCGGCCTTGGACATGGCCGTGAGGTTCACGCCGAGCTGGTCGAGGGTCGGAGTCTTGGAGCTCCCGGACTTCGCGCCGGCGCCGGCCGCCTCCTGCGTGGCAGGGTGCTGCTGGCCGAGCGTCGCGATGACCTGGTGACGGACCTTCTCGAGTGACACGCCAAGCGACTCGAGGACGCCCGAGGCGATCCCCTCGCCCTCGCGCACGAGCCCGAGGAGCAGGTGCTCGGTGCCAACGTGGCTGTGCCCCAGCTTGCGGGCCTCGTCGATCGCGAGCTCGATGACCTTCTTGGTGCGGGGTGAGAGCGTGATCTCGCTCGGCGAGGTCGTCGAGTCGCCGCGGCCGATGATGAATTCGACGGCCGTCCGGACCTTGGACAGCTCGACGCCGAGGGAGTCCAGCACCCGGGCGGCGACGCCTTCGCCCTCCCGCACGAGCCCGAGCAGGAGGTGCTCGGTCCCGATGTAGTTGTGGTTGAAGCGGATGGCTTCGTCCTGGGCAAGGGCCAGCACGCGCTTCGCCCGGTCGTTGAAGCGGTCGAACGGTCCCATCAGACAGCCTGTTC
>DATCOR010000196.1:0-28153 GCA_036564585.1 Candidatus Limnocylindria bacterium
CGCCCTGGAGCGTGCCCGGCAGAGCCGCCGCCGCGACCGCGCACGCCGCCGCGGTGGTGAGGCCGGCGAATGGACCGGCGAGCGACACGACGATGCGCTGCGCGCGCGACCCGAGGGTCATGTCGGTCGAGTCGACGTAGAAGCACGGGAACAGGTAGTACATCGCGAACCCGAACCGCCGGACGTGCCGCTTGTAGTGCCGGATCGCGAGCGCATGCCCGGCCTCGTGCACCGAGATCGAGAGGACCTGGAGGATCGTGAGCGCGAGGATCCCCGCGACGTACGAGCCGTCGATGGTGACGAGCTGCAGCTTCGGATCGCGAACCTCCTGGAACCAGAGCCAGAGGCCGTAGAGCCCGAAGCCGACGAGGAGCGTCGCGCCGATGCGCGTGAACGCGAGCCACCCACCGAACCGGTAGACGCGATCGACGAAGCCATCCGCGTTGGACCAACGTGCGATGTCCCACGTCACGAGGCGGCGAAGGAACAGCGAGGACCGCACGATCGGATCGCGCATCGCCCGCCGGGCGAACAGCTTCTCGTACAGCGGCGGCGGCTCTTCGCCGAAGAAGCCGTTGACCCGGAGGCTCGCGGTGAGCCGGGCGAGGCGGTCGATGGCGAACACGCCCGCGCTCTCGAGGTGCGCCACGAGGACGTCCTGGATCGTTCGGTGCCCGTCCATGAGCTCGAACAGCTGTACGTCGGCTGGATCCAGCCGGAGGTAGCGGCCAGCGCCGTTGTCGCCGTGGGGATTCTTGAGCATGGTGTACGGCGAGCCGTCGCGACGGCGCAGATCCGCGCGCTCGATGCCGGCGACCGGCGCGGGCACGAACGTCGCGTAATCCAGCCGATCGCGCAGGGTCTGCCAGAGATCCACTCGCCCTCCCCTCGAACCCCGCACAGGGTAGGAGCGTGGGCGACCGTTGCGAAGAGCAAACCCGTCGCGTGCCTTAGGTAACGGTGTCCGCTAGCCCGGCGACCGACGACGCGCCGATACTGCGCAGGGTGAGGGCGGGCGCGAAGAAAAGGACGGTGCCGGCGGCGCCGAAGAAGGCTGCGGCGCCGAAGCGCACAGCTGTTCGGGACGCGGCTACCGACGCGCGCGACCAGCTCGCCGCGGTCAGCCAGGTCATGAGCGCGCTCGCCGATCCCGCGGTCGACCTCGATCAGGTCGCCGACCTGATCGTGAAGACGACCATGAAGCTAGCTGGCGCGGAGAACGGCAGCTTCATCCGCCGCGATGGGGACGCGTGGGTCACCGGCGCCACGCACGGTTCGATCACCCTTGCCCGCGGGGAGCGGATGCAGGCGAAGGCCGGCACGATGTGGGGCCGGTCGGCACTCAGCGGCCAGCGCTTCCACTACGCCGACACGAAGTTCGCGGAGCCGAAGCTCCCGGAGCCCGAGAAGCGCCGGACCCGGCTGTCGGTGCCGATCCTCCGAGACGGCGTGTCGATCGGCGTGCTGACCATGTCGCGCAACGACCCCGGAGGCTTCGATAAGCCAACGATCGCGCTCATCGAGACCTTCGCCGACCAGCTCGCGGTGGCGATGGAGAACGCCCGGCTGCTGAAGGAAACGAAGGAAGGCCTGGAGCGGCAGACCGCAGTCAGCGAAGTCCTCGCGTCGATCAGCCGATCGGCGTTCGATCTGGACACGGTCCTCGCCACGATCACGGAGCGAGCGGTGATCCTGGCCCGCGCAGAGGCGGCGACCCTGCACCGGCGAGAAGGCGACGAGCTGGTCGTCGTCGCATACGCGGCCGACGCGAAGCGGCTCGTTCCGGGAGTACACGTCGGACGCCGGTCGTCGGTGAGCTCGGGTACCGTCGCCGCGCGGGCGGTGCTGGAACGCCGCGCGGTCGCCATCGCCGACACCCGACTTGATCCGACGATGCCGCCAGGGCCGATCAGCCGCGCCGGGATCCCGATCCTCAGCAACGGTGCTGCGATCGGCGCCATCGGCTTGGGTCGGAACTCTGGCCCGTTCACCGATTCGGAGATCGAGCTCGTCACGACATTCGCCGATCAGGCCGCCATCGCGATCGAGAACGTGCGGCTGTTCAACGAAACGAAGGACGCGCTCGACCAACAGATGGCCACGAGCGAGATCCTCCGGATCCTCGCGGCGTCGCCGAGCGATCTCACCCCCGTGCTCGACGCGATCGCCGAGAGCGCGGCCCGCTTCTGTGGCGCGGAGAACGTGTCGGTGATCCTGCGAGGCGAGGACGGATTGCTGCAGGTGCAATCTCACGTCGGGCCGCTCGACACGAGAGTCGCCCCGTGGGCCGTGGATCGGACGACCGTGAGCGGTCGGTCGATCGTCGATGGACGGACGATCCAGGTCGCCGACCTGCAGGCGGCCGACGACGATTTCGGCTTGGGTCGGGCCCAGGCGCTCGTGCTGAACGAGCGCACGTCGTTGGCCGCTCCGTTGCTCCGAGACGGGCAGGGGGTCGGCGCCTTGCTCCTGCGGCGCGGCGAGGTGAGGCTGTTCACCGAGAAGCAGATCGAGCTCGTCAAGGTCTTCGCGGACCAGGCCGTCATCGCGATCGAGAACGCGCGGCTGTTCAACGAGACGAAAGAGGGCCTCGATCGGCAGACGGCCATGAGCGGGATCCTGAGCGTCATTTCGAACTCGCCGACGGATGTGCAACCCGTCCTCGACGTCATCGCCGTGAGCGCCGCCCGGTTCTGCGCCGCCGAGGACGTGTCCGTCGGCCTGATCGATGGCGAAACGTGGCGCATTCGCTCACACCACGGCGCGATCGAGATCACACCCGACGTGATGACCTCACAGCTCGGGTCCACGTTCGTGTCGGGCCGCGCGATGATCGAGCGGCGGACGATCCACGTCCCGGATCTGCACGCGGAAGCGGACCAGTACCCAAGAACCGCAGCCGGCTCACCGACGACACGAGCGATCGTCGCGACACCGCTCCTCAGCCCAGCCGGGCCCATCGGCGCGCTGTTCCTTCGCCGGACCGAGGCCATCCCATTCACGCCACGCGAGATCGAGCTGGCGGAGACCTTCGCGGCACAGGCGGTCATCGCGATCGAGAACGTCCGGCTATTCAACGAGACGAAAGAGGCGCTCGAGCAGCAGACCGCGACGAGCGACATCCTGAAGGTGATCGCCACGTCGCCGACCGACGTCCAACCGGTGCTCGACGCGATCGCGCAGAACGCCGCGCGGGTCTGCGGCGCGAGCGACGCGCACGTCTACCGCGTGGACGGTGACCGCCTCATGCAGGCGGCGCATGTCGGACCGGTCCCCGCACTGGAGCCGGGTGAGTCGCTGCCACTGGACCGCCGATCGCTCATCGGCCGATCGATCATCGATCGCGTCGCGATCCACACCCGGGACGCGGCGACCGACCTCGATCCCTCGGAATATCCGATCAGCGTGCAACTGCAGCGCCGCTGGGGCCATCGGACCTCGCTGGCGATGCCGCTGCTGCGGGACGATGTCGCGATCGGTGGTATCGCGATCCGGCGCACCGAGGTCCGGCCTTTCACGCCGAAGCAGATCGAGCTGCTCCGGACCTTCGCTGACCAGGCGGTCATCGCGATCGAGAACGTGCGGCTGTTCAACGAGACGAAAGACGCGCTCGGCCGCCAAACCGCGATCAGCGAGGTGCTCGCGTCGATCAGCCGGTCGGCCTTCGACCTCGACGCGGTTCTCGGCACGATCACCGACCGGGCACGCCTCCTGGCGCACGCGGAGGGCGCGGCGCTTCATCGACGCGATGACAGCGAAATCGTCGTCGCCGCGTACTCCTCGCCCACGCCGATGCCGGCGCAGGGCTTCTTCATCGGGAATCGCCAACCGCTTGACGAAGGAACGTTGGTGGGACGGGCGATCTTGCGGCGCGAGACCTTCGTCATCGCGGACGCCCGCGTCGACCCGAGCGTGCCACAGGACGGGCCGATCAGCCGCCTCGCGATCCCCGTGCTCAGCAACGGCGAGGCGATCGGCGCGATCGGGCTCGGCCGGAACACGGGCGCGTTCAGCAAACAGGAGGTCGAGCTCGTCGGCACGTTCGCGGACCAAGCGGCCCTCGCCATCGAGAACGTGCGTTTGTTCAACGAGACGAAGGAGGCGCTGGCACAGCAGACCGCGACGGCCGACGTCCTCCAGGTCATCAGCCGATCGGCGTTCGACCTCGGCGGCGTCTTCCGCGCGATGCTCGAGCGCGCTGTCTCGATCTGTGACGCGGACTGGGGCTCGATCCAGCAGCTCGACGGCGAGGCCCTCGTGCCCGTCGAGCAGACCGGCGGCACCGCCGACTGGCGCGCGCTCAACGCGACGAAGCGCTACCTGCCCGATCGCGGCACGGTGAACGGCCGGGTGCTCCTCGAGCGTCGGACGGTCCACGTGACTGACGTCCACAGCGACCCGGAATACGCCTGGCCAGAGGGCGCGAAGGTCGGGACGTACCGGACCGCCCTCGTCGTGCCGATGATCCGCGACGACCGCGTGATCGGCAGCTTCGCGATGAACCGCGGCGAGGTCCGGCCGTTCAGCGAGCGCGAGATCCGACTCGTCGAGACGTTCGCCCGCCAGGCGGTCATCGCGATCGAGAACGTGCGCTTGTTCAACGAGACGAAGGAGGCGCTCGAGCGGCAGACCGCGACCAGCGAGCTGCTCGCGGCGATGAGCGAGAGCGCGTTCGACCTGAGGCCGGTCTTCGAGATGGTGCTCGACAAGTCTCTTGCGCTCTGCAAGGCGGAGTACGGCTGGATCCCGCAAGCGGACGCCGACGGCTCCTTCCGCGGCGTCGCGGCCCGTATGCCGGACGGGCGGAAGCTCGAAGAGAGGTCACAGTTCTCCGCGACGCAGAATTCTCTGCTCGGCCGAGTCTTCCGCGAACGCCGGACCGTCCACGTGGCCGACATGCGAGCCGACCCGAGCACGGCCGAGTCAGTTGCGATGCTCGAGATCGGTGGACGGACGGGGCTAGGCGTGCCGTTGCTACGCGGTGACGTCGTGCTCGGCGTCATCGTGCTGATCCGCGTCGACGTGCGTCCGTTCGACCCGCGCGAGATCGAGCTCGTCGAGGGTTTCGCCCGCCAGGCTGCGATCGCGATCGAGAACGTGCGGCTGTTCAAGGAGATCCAGGAGAAGTCCGCGCAGCTGGAGGTGGCGAACCGCCACAAGAGCGAGTTCCTCGCGAACATGTCGCACGAGCTGCGCACGCCGCTGAACGCGATCATCGGGTTCTCCGACGTCCTGCTCCAGAAGATGTTCGGCGAGCTGAACGAGCAGCAGGCCGACTACCTCGAAGACATCCGGTCGTCCGGCAGCCACCTCCTCACGCTCATCAACGACATCCTCGACCTCTCGAAGATCGAGGCCGGCCGGATGGAGCTCGAGGTCGCGCCGTTCTCGCTCGTCGCGGCTCTCAACAACGCGGTGACGCTCGTGCGGGAGCGCGCCCAGAGCCACGGCATCAAGCTGGCCCTCGAGGTCGCGCCCGAGCTCGATACGGTGGTCGCGGATGAGCGCAAGCTGAAACAGGTGGTCGTCAACCTCCTCGCGAACGCCGTGAAGTTCACGCCGGACGGCGGGACCGTCAGCCTGCGCGCCGCCCGCGAGAACGGTGAGGTGCGCCTATCGGTGCACGACACCGGCATCGGCATCGCGGCGGCGGATCAGCAGCGGATCTTCGAGGAGTTCCAGCAGGCGTCGCACCAGACGGAGAAGTCGCGCGAGGGCACCGGGCTGGGGCTGAGCCTCTCGAAGCGCATGGTGGAGCTGCACGGCGGGACGATCAGTGTCGAGAGCGCCCCCGGCAAAGGCAGTACCTTCACGGTCGCGCTACCGCTGGTGAAGGAGCCCTGATGGCCAACGAGCTCATCCTCATCGTCGAAGACAACGAAAAGAACCTCAAGCTCGCGCGCGACGTGCTGCGCTTCCACGGCTACCGCACCGTCGAAGCGACCGACGGGGAGTCGGCGATCGCGATGAGCCTCGAGCACCTGCCCGCGCTGATCCTGATGGACATCCAGCTGCCGGGGATCGACGGGATCGTCGCGATGAAGCGGATCCGCGCCGACGAGCGCACGAAGCACATCCCGACGGTGGCGCTCACCGCGTCGGTCATGTCGGGCGACCGCGAGCGGTTCGACAGCGCAGGCTTCGACGGCTTCATCGCGAAGCCGATCGAAGTGAAAAACTTCCCCGGTCAGGTGCGCGCGTATCTGGACGCGAAGCAATGACGAAGCTCCTCGCGGTAGACGACGTCCCGCAGAACCTCCGGCTGCTCGAGGCCGTGCTCACCTCGAACGGCTTCGAGGTCGTGACGGCGCTGACCGGCGAGGAGGCGCTGCTCCAGGTATTGAAGGAGAAGCCCGACCTGGTGCTCCTCGACATCATGCTGCCCGGGATCGACGGGTACGAGGTCTGCCGCCGGCTCCGTGCGGACCCGAAGACGAGCTTCCTCCCCGTGGTCATGGTCACCGCGAGCGGCCTCCCCGAAAAGGTCAAGGCGATCGAGGCCGGTGCGGACGATTTCGTCCCGAAGCCGTTCGACCAGCTCGAGCTGCTCGCGCGCGTGCGCTCGCTGTTGCGCGTGAAGACGTACCACGACGAGATCGAGCGGCAGAAGGCGGAGCTCGCCGAGTGGAACCGGACGCTCGAGGACCGTGTCCAGGAGCAGGTGGACGAGCTCGGACGGCTGGGCCGGCTGCGCCGGTTCCTCTCGCCACAGATCGCCGACGTCGTGATGTCGCAGGGCGGCGATGAGTTCCTGGCCGGCCACCGCCGCGAGATCAGCGTCGTCTTCGCCGATCTGCGCGGCTTCACGGCCTTCTCGGAGACCGCCGAGCCCGAGGAGGCGCTCGGGGTCCTCCGCTCGTACCACGCGGCAATGGGCGAGGTCATCTTCCATCACGAAGGGACTGTCGAGCACTTCGCGGGCGACGGGATCATGGTGTTCTTCAACGATCCCGTCGCGGTCGCGCAGCCGCAGCTCCAGGCGACGCGGATGTCCATCGCGATGCAGGCCCGCTTCGCCGAACTCCAGTTGGGCTGGAAGAAGCGCGGCTACGACCTCGGCCTCGGCGTCGGGATCTCGGTCGGCTACGCGACGCTCGGCCGGATCGGCTTCGAGGGCCGCTTCGACTACGGCGCCGTCGGCATGGTGGTCATCCAGGCGTCGCGCCTGTCGGCAGCGGCCAAGAGCGGCGAGATCCTCGTAAGCAGCCGGGTTCACGCCGCGGTCGAGGACGCGGTCGAGGCGACGTCCGCGGGCGAGATCGAGCTGAAAGGCTTCCACCAGCCGGTCCCCGCGTTTCGGGTGACGGCGCTGCGGGCGGCCGCCGCTAGCTGATCTTCCCGAGCTCGTTGCCCCAGTTGAACGCGGAGTAGTGCGGCGGCTCGATGCCGTTCGCGCCGAAGATCGAGCCGAGCTGGGCGCGGTGCTCGTTCCCGTGGTGGAGGAACTGCGCGATGAGGATGCCGGTCGGCATGTGCTGGATGCTGCCGTCCGCTCCGCGCCGGGTGATGATCCGCTCGACGTCGATCGGACCCTTGCCGTACTCCGCGAACCACTCGCTGAGCTTCTTGCTCCGGGCGACGACCTGGCCGAGATCCGTGGCCGTCGTCTCGCGGATCGCGTCGTCCGGCGGCGGTGTCCCGCGGAGCGCCGATGCGTACCGCTCCTTCGCGGCGACCAGGTGGATCAGCGTCGCTTCGACGGTGCCCATCGTCCCTCGCGTCGTGAGGGCACGCTGGGCCGGCCCGAGCGCCGCGCAGAACTGCGCGACCGTGTCGGTCGCCCAGTTGTCGTAATCGATGGCCACGCCGAGATCGCTCATTCCGCTGCCTCCGAGATGCCGGCTGCGCGGCCGTAGCCCCACCCGCTGAGGGCCGGGGGCTCGACGCCGTGCGCGCCAAGGATGGTGGTCGCCTGCGTCCGGTGCTCGTTGCCGTGGTGGACGAGCTGCGCGAGGATCACGCCGACCGTCGATGCGCGACCAGGGTCGATGTCGATGCGCCGCGTCACATCGTCGGTCGCCGCGACCGCCAGCGCACGCGCGCCGGTGGCCTTGGCGGTGGTGATGAGCTCATCAAGCGAATGCCGTTCGCCGCGGCGGATCCGTGCGCGACCGAGGAGCTCGCCGGTGAGGAGCTGGAGGTACCACTGCTCGGCGCCGATGACGTGCTGCAGGGTCCCGTACAGGGTGCCGTAGGTCCCGGTGGCGCTCGCCTCGAGGACCGCCGGATCGAGCGCGGCGCAGAACTCCAACAGGGTGACATTCGCCCACGTGTTGTGACGGAGAACGTGATCGAGCGGGCCGGCCACTTAGGTCTCGAGGAGCGGGCTGCCGCGCTTGAGGAACCGGCCGCGGCCCTTCTTTCCAAGGAAGGCGCCCTCCTGCACGATGACCTCGCCGCGCGAGAGCACGACCGTCGCCCGGCCCTTCACCTTGCGTCCCTCGTACGGGTTGTAGTCGACGCGCATGTGATGCGTCTTCGCGGAGAGCGTCTGCGTTGCCTTCGGATCCCACACCACGATGTCCGCATCGCTGCCGATCGCGATCGTCCCCTTGCGGGGGAAGAGGCCCATGATCTTCGCGGGCGCCGTCGCGGTGAGCTCGACCCACCGGCTCGCGGTGATGCGGCCCTGCACGACGCCGCCGTCGAAGAGCAGCGCCATGCGCGTCTCGACGCCCGGCGCGCCGTTCGGGATCTTCGAGAAGTCGCCTTTCCCGAGCTCCTTCTGCTTCGGGAGACCCATGAAGCCCTCCTTCATGCAGAACGGGCAGTGGTCCGTCGAGACGACCTGCAGGTCGTTCTTCTGCAGCCCCTTCCAGAGCTCGTCCTGGTGCCAGTTGGGGCGGAGCGGCGGTGACATCACGTACTTCGCGCCGTCGAAGCCGGGCTCCTCGTAGTTGTCGTAGCTGAGGAAGAGGTACTGCGGGCACGTCTCGGCGTACGCCGGGAGGCCACGGTCGCGGAACAGCCGCACCTGTTCGAGCGCCTGCGCCGCAGAGAGGTGAACGATGTAGAGCGGCACGCCGCCGGCCATCTCGGCGAGCCGGAAGGCGCGGCCGGTCGCCTCGGCCTCCGCCTCGGGCGGCCGGGTCAGCGCGTGCCACTTCGGCTCGGTGTGCTTCGCCGCGAGGGCCTTCTTCACCAAGACGTCGATCACGCCGCCGTTCTCCGCATGCATGGAGATGAGTGCGCCGATCTCCGCGCTGCGGACGAGCGCCTTGAAGATCGCCGCGTCGTCGACCATGAAGACGCCGGGGTAGGCCATGAAGAGCTTGAAGCTCGAGATCCCGTCCGCGACCATCGTCCCCATCTCGCGGAGCACCTTGTCGGATACGTCGCGCACGATCATGTGCAGCCCGTAGTCGACGACCGCCTTGCCGCGCGCCTTCTTCATCCACGCGTCGCGGGCCTTCTCGAGCGGCTCGCCGAATCCCTGGACCGCGAAGTCGACGATGGTGGTCGTCCCGCCGAACGCGGCGGCGGTCGTGCCGGTCTCGAAGTCGTCCGAGGCCATCGTGCCGCCGAAGGGCAGCTCCATGTGCGTGTGCACATCGATGCCGCCGGGGATGACGTACTTGCGGCTCGCGTCGATCCGTTTCGCACCGGCCGCCTTGAGCCCGGTCCCGATCGCGGCGACCTTCTCGCCGTCGATCAGCACGTCGGCCTTGTAGGTGTCGGTGGCGGTGACGATCGTGCCGCCGGTGATGAGCGTCTTGGCCATCGCCCTCCCCTATGTCGCGGCGGCGATGCTACCCCGAACGTATCGCGGTTGATGGTCCGGCCGGGCGCGACGGGTAGGCTCTCGGCATGGACAGCAACGGCTACACCCTCGACCGCGTCGACCCGCACGATCTCCCCGAGGCCGAGCAGGTTGCGGTGGCGCGCCTCTTCCAGACGATGAACCGGGAGCTCCTTCCCGAGGAGCCAGCGCGCCCGCTCGAGGTGATCCTCGCGCGGCTGCGCTCGAAGGCGCCGAACCAGTGGAACGCGCGCGTCCGTGCGCGCGACCCGAAGGGCAACGTGGTCGGATGGGTCGGCGGCGGTCGCAGCCTCAACGAGCCAGAGAACGCGCACATCCTGTGGTGTGAGATCCAGGTCCATCCGGACCACCGCCGCAACGGCCTCGGGACCGCGCTGTTCCGTGAATTCGTGCAGGCCTGCGAGGGCCAGCATCCCGAGCTGCTCTTCATGGGGATGACGAACGATCGTGTTGCCGCGGGTGAGGCCTTCTTGAACGGGATCGGCGCACAGGCCGGGCTCCCGATGAAAACGAACCAGCTCGTCCTGGCCGACGTCGATCGCGAGCAGGTCGCCGCGTGGGCGAAGCTCGATCCGCCCGGCTACCGGATCGAGCGCATCGACAACATCGTGCCGCCGGCGCTCATGGCGGCCTACATCCAGGCGTCCGACGGGATCAACGACATGCCGAAGGGCGACCTGAAGATGGGCGACTGGAAGCTCACCGAGGAGCAGGTCCGCGACCGCGAGAACTGGTTCACGCAGGTCGGCAACGAGTGGTGGCTGCTCGTGGCGATCGACGAAGCTACCGGCGAGGGCGCGGGCTTCAGCGACGTGATCTACGACCCCAAGCAGCCGTGGGTCATCTGGCAGGAGGGCACGGGTGTCACCCGGGCCCATCGGGGCCACAAGCTCGGCCTTTGGATGAAGGCCGTGATGCTCGATCGGATCCTCCGCGAGCGGCCGGAGGCCAAGCTCATCCGCACTGGCAACGCGAACACGAACGCCCAGATGCTCGGGATCAACACCCAGCTCGGCTTCAAGGTGGCGTGGCAGTCGATGCTCTGGCAGCTGCCGATCGCCGACGCGAAGAAGGCCGTCGGGCTCGCCAAGGAAACCGTCGCCTCGCGTTAGCCAGACGCGACCAGCGCGTTGACCTGCTAACTTTTCGCCATCAGATGAAGGTCGGAGTGCCGCGAGAGACCGTGCCCGGCGAACGGCGGGTCGCGCTCGTGCCGGAGGCGGTCGGCAGACTCACGAAGGCCGGGACCGAAGTCGTCGTCGAGTCCGGCGCCGGCGCCGGGAGCGGCCACGACGACGAGGCCTACCGCAAAGCCGGCGCGGTCGTCGGCGACCGGAGCGCGGCGTTCGGCGCCGACCTCGTGGTAAAGGTCCAGAAGCCGTCGGCGGAGGAGATCGCGCTCCTGCGCGAGGGCGCCACGCTCGTCGCGACGATCCAGCCGCTCACGAACGCCGACACTGTCCGCGCCCTCGCGGCCAAGCGGACCACCGCGATCAGCATGGACGCGATCCCGCGCGTCACCCGGGCACAGCCGATGGACTCGCTCTCGTCGCAGAGCAACATCGCCGGATACAAGGCGGTCGTTGCGGCGGCGAACTCGCTGCCGAAGTTCTTCCCGATGCTCACGACCGCGGCCGGCACGGTGACGCCGGCGCGCGTCCTGGTGCTCGGTGCGGGCGTCGCTGGCCTCCAGGCCATCGCGACCGCGCGCCGGCTGGGCGCGGTGGTCGAAGCGTTCGACACCCGCCCGGTCGTGAAGGAGCAGGTCCAGAGCCTCGGCGCGAAGTTCCTCGAGATCGAGCTCGGCGAGCAAGGCGAGGGCACCGGCGGCTACGCGAAGGAGCTCTCCGAGGAAGCGCACCGCAAGGAGCAGGAGCTCGTGGGCAAGCACGTGAAGGACGCGGACGTCGTGATCACCACGGCGCTCGTGCCGGGCCGGCGAGCGCCGATCCTGGTGACCGCCGACATGGTCAAGGGGATGAAACCGGGATCCGTGATCGTGGACCTCGCCGCGGAGATGGGCGGCAACTGCGAGCTGACCTCACCCGGCGAGACGGTCGTCAAGGAGGGCGTGACGATCCACGGCGAGGTGAACTGGCCGAGCACCGTGTCGGTGCACGCGAGCCAGCTGTACGCGCGCAACGTCGGTGCGCTCCTCGGCCTCCTCGTGAAGGACGGCGCGCTCGCGCTCGATCGCGAGGACGAGATCGTCAAGGGCGCCCTGATCACCTACCAGGGCGAGGTCGTGCACGCGGCGACGAAGGCCGCGCTGGAGAAGGCATGAGCGCCGAGGCGATCGTCGGGCTGTACGTGTTCATCCTCGCCATCTTCGTAGGGTTCGAGGTCATCTCGAAGGTCCCGTCGACGCTCCACACGCCGCTCATGTCCGGTGCGAACGCGATCCACGGCATCATCGTCATCGGCGCGATGCTCGTGTCGGCGGCGATCGGCGGTCCGCTCGGACTCGCTCTCGGGTTCTTCGCGGTCGTGCTCGGCACCGCGAACGTGGTCGGCGGCTTCGTGGTGACCGACCGGATGCTCGCGATGTTCAAGCAGAAGCCTGGACAACGGCCCGGTCCGCGGCCGTAGTGGACCTCCACTCGCTCATCCCGCTCACGTATCTGGTCGCCGCGGTGACGTTCGTCCTCGGCCTCAAAGGCCTCTCCGGTCCGAAGACCGCGGTGAACGGCAACCGGATCGCGGCCGCCGGCATGCTCCTCGCGGTCGCGGCGACGTTCTTCGACGTCGAGTTCCAGAGCTACGGGACGACCGGGCTCATCGTCACCGTCGCCGGGCTGTTGATCGGCGGTGCCGCGGGCTTCTACGGCGCGCGGGTCGTGAAGATGACCGCGATGCCCCAGATGGTCGCGCTCTTCAACGGGGCCGGCGGCGGAGCGGCGGCGCTCGTCTCGATCCTGGAGCTCATGCGCGGCCTCGGCGCCGGTGGCCCGGGGGTCACTCCCGGCGAGGCGATCAGCTCGATGCTCGGGCTCATGATCGGCGCAGTCTCGTTCTCGGGGAGCGCGATCGCGTTCGGGAAGCTGCAGGGGCTCATCACCCCTCGCGCGTTCAAGTACGGCGGCCAGCAGATCGTCACCAGCGTGCTGTTCGGCGGGATGATCGTGCTTTCGCTCCTGCTCACCGCATCCGTCGCCGGCTGGATGACCGTGCCCCAGTTCCTCGTGATGGCCGGCGTCGCGCTGCTCGCGCTGCTCTTCGGCGTCGCGCTCGTCATGCCGATCGGTGGAGCCGACATGCCGGTAGTGATCTCGCTGCTCAACGCGTTCACCGGCCTCGCCGTCGCCGCCGCGGGCTTCGTCCTTGGGAACCAGCTGCTCATCGTCGCCGGAACGCTCGTCGGCGCGTCGGGCACGATCCTGACCCGCCTCATGTCGAAGGCGATGAACCGGTCGATCGCGAACGTCCTGTTTGGCGCGTTCGGCGCGGCGCCGGCGGGCGGCGCCGAGACCGGCGGCGCCATGCGCGCCGACGATGGGCGGACCGTCCGGGCGACCACGGCAGAAGACGCGGCGACGCTGCTCGCGTACGCACGGAATGTGATCATCGTGCCCGGCTACGGGCTCGCGGTCGCGCAGGCCCAGCACAACGTGCGCGAGCTCGCCGACCTGCTGGAGTCGCGCGGCGTGAACGTCGTCTACGCGATCCACCCGGTCGCCGGTCGGATGCCGGGGCACATGAACGTCCTGCTCGCGGAAGCGAACGTGCCCTACGAGAAGCTGATGGACATGGACGCGGTCAACCCCGAGTTCCCGCGGGCCGACGTCGCGCTCGTCATCGGCGCGAACGACGTGACGAACCCCGCGGCGCGTAGCACGAAGGGCAGTCCCATCTACGGCATGCCGATCCTCGATGTCGACAAAGCGCAGCAGATCATCGTGATCAAGCGAAGCATGAAGCCCGGCTTCGCCGGCATCGACAACGACCTCTACCTCGACCCGAAGACCCAGATGCTGTTCGGCGACGCGAAGGAAGCCGTCGCGAAGCTCGTCGCGGGGGTCAAAGCCTCCTAGCGGACGCGACCCAGCTCCGGGCGAGGGCCTGGTGCTCCGCCCACGCCGCCCAGACCGACTCCGCCCACCGCTTCACCACGGCGTGCCGGTTCTCGGGCGCCACGACGATCACGTCGTCGATCGTCACGTCGCCACGGCGCGCCGGAACGGTAGGCTTCGCCACCTCGCGCGTGCCGCTGAGCCAGCGTTGCACCGCGCGCAGCAGCGACGCGTCGCCACCGTGATCGAGCGCGATGCACACGCCGGTCAGGTGCGCGGCGAGTGATCGGCCGGAGGCGATGTACTTGTCGTGCTGGACCGAGTAGCAGTCGACGATGAGCCGCCAATCCGTCGCGAGCTCGGAATCGTCGAAGCGCTCCATCCCGAGGGTCTGGAACCGCTTCTCGCAGCCCTCGCTCGTCGCGGCGCCGGCTGCGCCGCACTCGGGGCAGCTAATACCCGACGTACACGACGCGCTGCTCGGTGAAGAAGTCGAATGCCGCGGTCCCGCACTCGCGATCGCCGAAGCCGGAGTCCTTGATCCCGCCGAACGGGACGTGCGCCTCGCCGCCCAGAGTGGGCAGGTTCACGTGCAGCATTCCCGCCTCCGAGGCCTCCGCGTACCGGAACGCCGAGTGCAGGTCGCGGGTGTAGATCGACGAGGACAGCCCGTACCCCACCGCGTTCGCCTTCGCGAGGGCGGACTCGAGATCGTCCGCGGGGATGATGCTCACCACCGGGCCGAAGATCTCGTCCTGCGCGATGCTCATCCGCGGATCGACCTCGGTGAAGATCGTCGGCGCGACGAAATAGCCGTCGTTCATGCCCGCGTCCGTCCCGTCGCGCACGAGCGTGGCGCCCTCGCGCTTACCGTCGGCGATCTTCGCGCGCACCTTCTTGAGCTGCGACGCGTCGACGAGCGGCCCCATCTTCACGCCGTCGGCGAGGCCGTCGCCGGGCATGAACGTCTCGGCCTTCGTGCCGAGGAGCTTCACGAAGTCCGCGAGCAGCGGCTTCGCCACCACGGCCCGGCTCGTCGCCGTGCAGCGCTGGCCCGTCGCGCCGAACGCGCCCGAGGCCACGCTCTCGGCGGCCTTTTCGAGATCCGCGTCGGCGAGCACGATGACCGCGTTCTTCCCACCCATCTCGAGCTGGACCTTGCAGAGGCGCTTCGCCGCCTGCGCGTACAGCCCGCGACCGACGGCGGAGGAGCCGGTGAACGAGATCGCCTTGATGCGCTCGTCGTCAACGAGCGCGCTCGAGAGCGCCTCGCCCGACCCGAGGACCAGGTTGAGCACACCGTCGGGGAGCCCGGCATCGAGGAAGCACTGCACGACCTCGGTCGCGCAGAGCGGCGTGAGCGACGCCGGCTTGAACACGACCGTGTTGCCCGCGACGAGCGCCGGCGCGATCTTCCAGGCGGGGATCGCGATCGGGAAATTCCACGGCGTCACGCAGGCCACGACCCCGAGCGGCTCACGCGTCGTGTAGATGAGCGTGCCGCGCTGGGCGGATGGGATCGTCTCGCCAGAGAGACGCGTCCCCTGGCCGCCGGAGAACCGCACGTTCGCGATCGCTCGGTCGACCTCGGCGAGCGATTCGGCCAGGACCTTGCCCTCCTCCTCTGTGAGCAGCCGCGCGAGCTGGTCCCGGCGGCGCTCCATGAGGTCCGCGGCTCTGCGGACGACGTCGCCGCGCTGCGGCGCCGGCGTCGCGCGCCATTCGGGGAACGCCTGCTCGGCGGCGTCGATCGCGTAGCGGATGTCGGCCGCGGTCGACGCCGTCGCGTTCGCGAGGATCCGGTCGGAGTGCGCGGGATCGCGGTCCTCGACCGTCGCGTGCGAGGACGACTCGACCCACGCCCCACCGATGTGATTCAGTGCAGGGCGCAATCCGACCACTACGACATCACCCAGTGAAGCGATCCGGCGGACTCAGAAGTCACATCGTGAAGCAATTCGCGGACAGGCCGCTTCGCCGATTGAAATTGGTACAGGTTGATCCCGAGGACCGCGGCGATCAGCAGGGCCTCACCGGCGTTCACTGAAACGCCGAACGATGGCGCTAGCACGAGGCCCACGGTTAAGAGAAATGCGAGCCCGTACCAGGGGTCTGCTCGGAAGCGAGCTCGGAGGATGCTCCCCCTTCCGTCGCGCACCACAGTGCCGACAGCTGTTGGTCTGAACCGATTCACGGACCAAAAGACATGCCGCTCACGAACCTGGAATTTCGACCCCTTCACTGCGCCGACAAACCTTCGGTCCCCCGGAGCATCGGTGAGGAGTCCAAGCCGACGCACATCGAGACTCGACGCGAGACGCCCCAAGACAGTTTCCGGCAGCGCGCTGCTCTTCAACTCCAACCTCTCGCCTAGCAAGACTTCCGTCAGCCGCAAGCTCTACGGCGCTCCGATATCCGCGTACATATCGGGCCGGCGATCGCGGTAGAACTGCCAGGTGTCGCGGACCTCGCGCACAAGATCCATATCGAGATCGGCCACGAGGAGCTGCTCGTCCTTGTCGGACGCCTGCGCGACGATCTTGCCGCGCGGGTCGGCGAAGTACGAGGACCCGTAGTACTCGTTCTTCCCGAATTCGCTCTCGACGCCGACGCGGTTGATCGTCCCGACCCAGTAGCCGTTCGCGATCGCGTGCGCCGTCTGCTCGATGAACCAGAGATGCATCGAGAGGCCGCGCGACGTCGCGGACGGGATGAACACGAGCTCGGCGCCGTGCAGCCCGAGCATCCGCGCGCCCTCGGGGAAGTGCCGGTCGTAGCAGATGTAGACACCGACCTTGCCGACCGCCGTGTCGAACACGGGGTAGCCCATGTTGCCGGGCCGGAAGTAGAACTTCTCCCAGAAGCCGGGCAGGTGCGGGATGTGGGTCTTGCGGTACTTGCCGAGGTACTTCCCGTCGGCGTCGATGACCGCGGCGGTGTTGTAGTAGATGCCCGGCTGATCCTCTTCGTACATCGGAGCGATGATCACCATCGAGTGCTTCTTGGCGCGCTCCTGCATGACCTTCGTCGTGGGGCCATCGGGGATCTTCTCGGTGTACGCGTACCCCTTCTTGTCCTCGATCTGGCAGAAATAGGGGCCGTAGAAGAGCTCCTGCAGGCAGATGACCTGCGCGCCCTGCTTCGCCGCGTCGTCGATGTGCCGCAGGTGCCGCTCGACCATCGAGTCCTTGTCGCCGGTCCAGGCCGCCTGCACGAGCGCGGCCTTCACCTTCGTCATCTGAAACCCTCCATCAAGGCTGCGGACACTAACGCAGCTGCTCCGCGAGGCTGATGAGCTCGTCGGACGAGAACGCGCCGCCGACCTGGTACTGCATGCCGTCGGCGACCCACGCGATCGCCTTCGGCTGGCTCGCCTGGAGGGTGTCGAAGACCGCGCCGTTGGTACCGCGCACGCGAACATCCGCGATCCGCGCGGCGGGGGCGATGAGCATGCCCCTGGCCGGATCGGGGTACTCGATCACGATCACCCGACGGCCATCCGCGAGGACGTACGTGTCGCGGAAGCCGTCGCTCATCTCCATGCTCGTGAGGCCCGTCACACCGGAGAACTGCAGCCGCGTCTCGAGCGTCGCGAGCGCGCGCGGCAGCTCGATGGCCTTGATCCTGGTGGCGGGTGGTGCCGCGTCGAGCACGTGCACGCGCGCCGGCTCGGGGCGCAGGAAGCTCGTTACGAGCACGACGGCCAGGAGCACTCCGCCGGCGGCCGGCAGCAGCCACCGCGCAGGCCACGAAGGACGCGGCTCGATGACGCCGTCGAGGTCTTCGATCAAATCGGTCTTGCTCCCACGACCGATGGTATGGCGCGGCACAATCCGCCGGTCCGTGCGCCCCTCATCGCTCGAATGGCTGCAGAGCTTCTCCGACCCCGAGCTCGGGGTCGGGTGGAATCCCCGTGCGAGCCGCGCCGCGCGGTGGCGGCTCGGGCGCATGCGCGTGCTGCTGGACCTGGCGGGCGATCCCGACCGCAGGATGCGCGTCGTCCTCATCGCCGGGACGAAGGGCAAGGGCTCGACCGCGGCATTCCTCGCCTCGATCCTCCACGCAGCCCCTAGCCGCGCCGGGCTGTTCACGTCGCCGCACCTGCAGACGTATCGCGAGCGCGTGCGCATCGACGGCGCGATGCTCGGCGAGCCCGACTTCGAACGCGCGATCGACCAGCTGCGCCCGATCGTCGCTCGTCTGCGGCGCGCCCATCCCGCAGCCGGCGAGCCCACGACGTTCGAGCTCACCCTGCTCCTCGCGCTCCGGGCGTTCGCCGAGCGCGGCTGCGCGATCGCGGTCATCGAGGTTGGCCTCGGCGGCCGGATCGACGCGACGAATGCGCTCGATCCGGTCATCTCGGTCATCAGTGCGATCAGCTACGACCACACCTCGATCCTGGGACGCACGCTCGGGGCGATCGCCACGGAGAAGGCAGGCATCGTGCGCGCCGACCGTCCGGCGCTCGTCGCGGTGCAGCGGCCGGCGGCCGCCCGCGCGATCGCTCGCGTGTGCCGGACGGTCGGCGCGCACGAGCGCGTCGTGCGACCGCTCGGCGTGCATGCGGACCTCGGCCTCTCCGGCGATCACCAACGGCAGAACGCGGCCCTCGCGGGCGCGGCCGCGACGGCGATCGGCCTCGACGCGGCGGCGGTCGCACGCGGTCTGCGGACCGCGATCTGGCCGGCGCGGTTCGAGCGGGTTCGCGGCCGGCCCGCGGTCGTACTCGACGGCGCGCACAACGGGGCGTCCGCGGGGGCGCTCGCGCGCACTCTCCGTAACGAGCGTGGCGGCCGCCGGCTCGTGCTCGTCCTCGGCATCAACCGTGACAAGGACGCGCGCGCCGTGCTCGCGCCGCTCGTGCGGATCGCTTCGTCCGTCATCGTGACCCGCTCGGCCAGCCCGCGGGCGGCGGACCCGACGATGGTCGCGCGGGTCGCCGCGCGCGGGACGCGAGTCCCGGTCACGACCGCGGGCGATGTCCGCAGCGCGATCGCCGCGGCACGGGCCGCCGCGGGACCGGACGGTCTGGTGTGCGTCGCGGGGTCGCTGGCCCTGGCCGCGGACGCACGGACGGCGCTCGGTCTCGTACCGTCGGAGCGATGGTGGTGATCCGCGCCCTGGTCTTCGACTTCGACGGGCTCATTCTGGAGACGGAAACGCCCGCATACCAGGCGTGGGTCGAGGTGTATCGCCAGTTCGGCCACGAGCTGCCGAAGGAGCTCTGGCTCGAGTACATCGGCCGCGAGGGAGGCTGGTTCGACGCACTGGCGTATCTCGAGGGGCTGGTCGGACCCCGCGACGACCGCGACGCGATCCAGGAGCGGCGCGACGCGCGCAAGACGGAGCTGGTCATGGCCGTCGCCGAGACCGCGGGCCTCCGGGCGCTCCTGACCGATGCGCGCGCCCGCCGTCTGCAGCTGGCGGTGTGCTCGAGCTCGACGCCCACGTGGGTGCTCGGCCACCTCGACCGGCTGGACCTCCGGACGTTCTTCGATCACATCCAGTGCCGCGATCGCCCCGAGCTCCGCGCGAAGCCGGCGCCGGATCTGTATCTGGCGGCGTGCGCGGGCCTGGGCGTCCGTCCCGACGAGGCCATCGCGTTCGAGGACTCCCGCAACGGCATGCTGGCAGCCCAGGCGGCCGGGATGCGCTGCGTGGTCGTGCCGAACGAGCTGACGATCGCGATGGACCTCACGGGAGCGGACCACCGCTTCGAGTCGCTCGCGACGGTATCGCTCCAAACGCTCCTCGACGGGTCCTAGGATGCGGACGTGGCCGCCACGACCCCCGCCGACGCGAAGTTGGTCGCGCAGCAGTTCCCGACGACGCCTCGCGCGAGCCGCGCGCGCCACATCCTCGGCTACTGGCGTCACCCCGTCGCGCAGGCGATCCTCAAGGCGTTCCTCACCGTGTTCGTCACGACGAGCATCACGTTCTTCCTGATCCGGCTCATGCCCGGCAACCCGATCGACATCAAGATCGACGAGCTGACCAAGGACGGCCTCATGACCTACCAGGAGGCCCGGGCGCAGGCGGCCAGTCTCTTCAGCATCGACCTCGAGAAACCGATACTCGAGCAGTACATCTCGTTCGTCGGCAATCTGGCGCACGGCAATCTCGGCTACTCGTTCGTCTCACAGGGCACGCCGGTCACGGCGATCGTGCTCGCGGTGCTGCCCTGGACGCTGTTCGCCGTGGGGACCGGACTGCTGCTGAGCTTCAGCGTTGGTGTGTTCCTGGGGCTGTTCGCCGCCTACAACCGGAACAAGGCCATCGACCACATCCTGTCGATCGGCGGCTCGGTGATCAGCGCGGTGCCGAGCTACTTCATCGCGCTCCTCATCGTCATCGTGCTCGGAGTGGAGCTCCGGATCATCCCCTACACCCAGATGCGCGGCGCGCAGAGCGCCGGCATCCCGGTCGGATTCACTCCGCAGTTCATCGGCGACGTGCTCTATCACGCGATCCTGCCGGTCAGCGTGTTCTTCTTGGCGACCCTCGGCCACTGGATCCTCGGCATGAAGAGCGCGACCGTCAACGCGCTCGAGGAGGACTACGTCAACGCGGCGCGGGCTCGCGGCCTGTCCGACGGCCGGATCATGACGGCCTACGTCGGGCGCAACGCGGTCCTTCCGCTCATCACGCAGTTCGCGATCACCGCCGGCTACGCGATCGGCGGCTCGATCCTCATCGAGCAGTACTTCGTCTATCAGGGTGTCGGACTGCGCCTCCAGGCGGCGCTCCTGCAACGTGACTATCCGGTGATGCAAGGCATCCTGCTGATGGTCACGCTCGCGGTCGTCATCGCGAATCTGCTCGCCGACCTCCTGTACAGCCGCCTCGATCCGCGTATCGGCCGGGCCGGCGGGGCGACGGGCACATGACCGCAGCCGCGCTGCCACGATCGGGCGATTCGGCGATCCCGCGACCGGTGCAGGCTGCGATCGGATTCTTGCGGCTCCTGTCCAAACGCCCGAGCGGTCTGATCGGCTTCATCGGGATCGTCTTCTTCCTCGTCCTGGCGTTCATCGCTCCGATCTTCGTGCCGAACCAGGAGCTGGCGGACGTGAACTCGATCTACCAGACGCCGTCGCTCGAGCATTTCCTCGGCACGGACAACTCTGGCCGCGATGTGCTCAATCAGATCGTCCAGGGCGGCCGGGAGATCATCAGCGTCGCGCTCGTCACCGCGCTCCTGACGACGCTGATCGCGACGACCCTCGGCGCCGTCTCCGCGATCGTCGGCGGCAAGGTGGACGCGGTCCTCGTCGCGATCGCCGACATCGTCCTCACGATCCCGTACCTCATCGTCCTGATCGTCATCTCTGCTCTGGCTCGGCCCACGAACTTCCTTGCGCTCGCCATCGTGCTGTCGCTCCTGGGTTGGGCGGGGCTGATGCGCCAAGTCCGGGCGCAGGTCCTGACGCTGAAGGAGCGCGATTACGTCGAGGCCGCGCGGTCCCTCGACCTCGGACTGTTCCACATCGTCTTCCGCGAGATCCTCCCGAACATGCGTAGCTATATCGTCATCCACTTCGTGCTTGCGATGACCGGCGCCATTTACGCGCAGGTCGCGCTCATCGTCCTCGGTCTCGTACCGTTCTCGGGCAAGAACTGGGCGCTCATGCTCTATTTCGCGAACAGCCAGGGGGCGTTCTACTTCCGCGACGCGTTCTGGTACGTGTTCAGCCCGATCTTCGCGATCATCCTCCTCCAGCTGTCCCTCGTCCTCTTCGTCAACGCGCTCGAGGACATCTTCAACCCGCGCCTTCGTTCGTCATGACCCCGATCCTTTCCGTCCGCGACCTGTCGATCGACTACCGGACCAGCCGTGGGCCGGTGCATGCGGTGCGCAATGTCTCGTTCGACATCGCGAAGGGTGAGACCGTCGCGATCATCGGCGAGAGCGGATCGGGGAAGACGACCCTCGCGATCAGCCTCATCCGCCTTTCGCCGCGCTCCGCGAGGATCACGAAGGGTCAGATCCTCTATACGAACGATCGCGAGACCGTTGACATCCGGACGCTCCCCGACGACGAGCTGCGCCACTACCGCTGGAGCGAGTGCGCGATGGTGTTCCAGGCCGCGCTGAATTCGTTCAACCCGGTGATCAACGTCTGGGAGCAGTTCGCCGACACCGGGCGAGCGCACGGCATGAAGGACACAAAGGAGATCCACGCCCGCGCCCAGGAGCTGCTCGATCTCGTGCACCTGGATCCGGAGCGGGTCCTGAAGGCATACCCGCACGAGCTATCGGGCGGCATGAAGCAGCGCGTGCTCATCGCGCTCAGCCTGATGCTCGAGCCGCAGCTCATCATCCTCGATGAGCCGACGACCGCACTCGACATCCTGACCCAGCGGTCGATCATCGATCTGCTCGGCACGCTGCGGAAGAAGCTCGGCTTCTCGATGGTCTTCATCTCGCACGACCTTTCGATCGCGGCCGAGCTGGCGGATCGCATGATCACGATGTACGCGGGCACGGTCGTCGAGCGCGCGAGCGTGACCGACCTGTTCTACCGGCCGCGCCATCCGTACTCCGTCGGCCTCCTCCGCGCGGTCCCGCGGGTCTCCGGCGCGATGGGTGCGGTCGAATCGATCCCAGGATCGCCGCCGGACCTCATCCGCCTGCCACCCGGCTGCACGTACATCCCCCGCTGCCCGCTGGCGATCGCGGCGTGTGCCGAGCGCGAGCCCGACCTCGTGCCCGTGGATACCCCGGAGCACGAGGCGCGCTGCATCCGGTGGAAAACGGTGGCCGAGCAGGTCGGTACGGCCGAGGTCGCCGTGGCGGAGAAGATCGCGACCGCATGAGCATCATCGACCCGACCGTCCGGGGCACTCCGCTCATCGAGCTCGACCACGTGAGCCGCGCGTTCAAGGTGCCGGGTGGCTCGATCACCGCGGTCGATAGCGTCTCGCTCGCGATCGCCGCCAGTGAGGCGCTCTGCATCGTCGGCGAGAGCGGCTGCGGGAAGACGACCACCGGGCGGATGCTCGCGGGGATCCTCCGTCCGACGAGCGGACGGCTGATCTACGAAGGACAGGACGTCTGGCAGAAGAAGGGTCACGACCTCTCGGCCTTCCGCCAGGCCGTGCAGCTCGTCCATCAGGATCCGTACGCGTCGCTGAATCCGACGCGCACAGTCTTTCAGACGCTCTCGGCGCCGATCTATCGCCATAAGAAGGCGAAGGGCAACCGCGACGCGACGAACCGCGTGCGGCACCTCCTCGACGTCGTCGGGCTCACCCCTCCCGACGACTTCCTGTCGAAATATCCGCATCAGCTGTCCGGCGGCCAGCGCCAACGGGTTGCGATCGCGCGCGCGCTCACCGTGGACCCGCGGGTGATCGTCGCGGATGAGGCGGTCTCGATGGTCGATGTGTCGATCCGCATCTCGCTGCTGAACCTGCTGCTCGGCCTACGGAGCGAGATGGGCGTGAGCATCGTGCTCATCACTCATGACCTCGCGGTGGCGCGCTACTTCGCGCGCGAGGGCCGGATCGGCGTGATGTACCTCGGCCGGATGGTCGAGCTGGCACGCAGCGAAGCGCTCGTGTCCGACCCGGCCCATCCGTATTCGGCCGCGCTTATCGCGGCGATCCCGGAGGCGGACCCGCGCATCACCCGGTCGAAGGATCGCGTCACGCTGAAGACGGCCGACGTGCCGAGCCTGCTCGCGCTGCCGCCAGGCTGCACGTTCCATCCGCGCTGCCCGCTGGCCGAGCCGGGCCTCTGCGACGTGTTGGTCCCCGAGCTCCTGCCACTGGCGGGGCGGGAAGTGCGCGAGGTCGCCTGCCATGTCGCGATCCGTGAACGTCAGCCCGCGGCGGAGCTGCTCGCCTAAGTGGACCCGCAGATCCTCCGTGCCGGCTTCCGGATCGCGTTGCTGATCGCCGGCGTCGCACTCTTCCTGCTGGTCTTCGAGCCGCGTGATTCGGCCGAATTCGTGGTCAGCGCGATGGCGCTGATCATCGGTTTGACCTTCATGGCCCTGGTCGCGGTATTGGTTTGGTATTCGACACCGAAGATGCCGCGAGCGCACAATGCCCAAGTCCAGCGAAGGAGGAAGGAACAATGAGCGACCAGCGATATCGCGTTGACCGGCGCCGGTTCCTGCGTGATTCCGCGCTCGTCAGCCTCGGTGTCGTGGCCGCGGCCTGCGCGCCCGGCGCCACGCCAGGCAGCAGCGGCGGCGGCGGCACGGCCAAGAAGGGTGGCGAGTTCCATGCGGCGTGGCCGTGGGATCTCCCGCCGAAGGGCCACTACAACTACCTCTCCGCAGGTGCGGTCGTCAGCGGCAGCTACATCATGGACCTCTTCATGCCCTCGCTGGCGGTATACCGCTGGGCCGAAGGCAAGTGGGAGAACTGGCTCATGGAGTCGGCCACCCAGAACGGTGAGAACTACGAGGTCAAGCTGAAGCAGGGCCTCAAGTGGGACGACGGCAAGGAGTTCACCTCCGCCGACGTGGCGACGACCTACTGGGTCGGCCGCTCCCAGAGCTTCGGCATCTGGACGTACGCCGACAAGCTCGAGACGCCCGACAAATACACGGTGCGGTTCCACATCAACCGCCCGTCCTCGCTCGTCCCGCGGCTCGTACTGCGCAACAGCATCCGTCCGGACTCCCAGTTCGGCACCTTCGCGAAGCAGCTCCAGGATCTCTACACCGCCGGCAAGACCACTGCGTCCGATGAGGTCAAAGCGGTCGCGAAGCAGGTCGCGGACTTCCGTCCGACCACCGCGGCGTCCATCGGGCCCTACAAGATCGACGTGGCGAGCGTCACCGCGGCGCAGCTCACGATGCCGAAGAACCCGGGTGGCCTCTTCGCCGACCAGGTGAACTTCGACAAGATCGTGGTCTACCAGGGTGAGACCGACGCGGTGACCCCGCTCGTGCTCGCCGGTGACATCGACTACGCGACGCACGGCTTCCCGCTCGCGACCGACAAGGCATTCGGTGACAACGGGCTTCGCGTCGTCCGTGGCCCGCTCTACACCGGCCCGGCGATCATGTTCCACTGGACGGCGGCTCCGGAGTTCCAGGACAAGCGGCTCCGTCAAGCCGTCGCGATGGCCATCAACAAGGCCGAGTCCGCGACCATCACGTACGGCCAGTCGGCCAAGGCCCAGAAGTTCATGGCCGGCGTCAGCGACAACATCATCCCGCTCTGGGTCAGCGCGGCGGACCAGGCGAAGCTGAAGTCGTACGACTACGACCTCGCCGCGGCCGCCAAGCTGATGACCGACGCTGGCTACGCGAAGGGCAGCGACGGTATCTACGCGAAGGGCGGCAAGGCCCTCGCGTACGAGCTGTACTTCCCGAGCGACTTCGCCGACTGGACGAGCGCCGCGAATCACGCGAGCGACTCGCTGAACAAGTTCGGCATCAAGATCACGCCGCGTGGCGCGATCCGCTCGACGCAGCTCGCCGATCTGCTCGCCGGCAAGTTCCAGATCGCGATCAACAGCTGGGGCGTGGGGAACCCGCATCCGCAGGGCAGCTTCATCGCGGGCCTGCAGACGTACAACACCCTCGCCTCGGGCGGCGGCATGGCCTACCCACTCTCCCAGGCCGGCACCGACTTCGCGGCGCTCATCAATGCGATGGGCGACGGGTTCGACACCGAGAAGCAGAAGGACCCGGTGACGAAGTGCGCCATCGCGTTCAACGACCTGCTGCCGGTCGTTCCGCTCTGGGAGCGCTACGGCAACAACCCGGTGAACGAGAAGAAGCGCGTCGCAGCGTGGCCGGCCGACAGCGATCCGGTGTTCAAGAACGGCGGCGGCGACAGCTTCACCTCGGTCCTCATCTACAACGGCACGCTGCACAGCCTCTAGCGCACACGTCACTCCGCACATCGCACGAGGCGCCCCGAAAGGGGCGCCTCGTGGTTTTCGGTACCGTTCGCCATGTGGCCATCGCTGACGCGCCAGAGCTTGCCGTCGTCCTGGGCGGCGGCATCACGCCCGAGGGCGGTCCCCTGCCCTCGACGAGGGCGCGGGCGCACCGCGCGGCGCAGCTCGCGCGCGAGCGGCCGGAGCTCATGGTCATCTGCTCGGGCGACCGCCAGCCCGACGCGCCGGCCGGCACGGCGAGCGAGGCCGCGCTCATGCGCGATCTCATCATCGCCTGGGGCGTCGCGGCGGAGCGCATCGCGATCGAGGACGAATCCCGCGACACGATCGGCAACGCCGTCCTCACCGCGGTGCGCCATCTCAAGGACATCGAGCCGCGGCCGCTGTCGGTGATCACGTCGCCGTTCCACCTCGAGCGCGCCACCGAGACCTTCCGCCACGTCCTCGGATACCAGTGGCAGGTCCAGGCCGTCGCGTCCGACGAGACGAACGATGACATCGAGCGAGCTGCGAGCGAGACGCGGTATCTCCAGGAGACCACGACGTTCTTCGAAGGCGTTCGGGCCGGCGACCTTCCGACGATGGCCCGCCGGCTGCGCGAGCGCTGGCCGTATTACGCCGGCCTCCGGAGTCTCGAGCTGGACGCAAGCACGGGTCGATAGCGCTTGGCGATCACATTCGGAGGATCGCCATGCCCGACGCCATCGTCCTCGCCATCCACGCCGACCACGCCGATGCCATCCTCGACGGCACCGCCCGCTTCGAGCACCGGACGTTACCGCCGAAGCGCCTGCCGGCCCGGGCATATCTCGCCGTCGTCGAGCAGCGCGCGATCGTGGGCCAGTGCGATCTCGGCGCTCCCACCCGGAAGTCGGCGAAGGGGTGGGCCTTGCCGGTGACGAATCCTCGGCGCTACCGGGCGCCGCGCGCGCTCAGCAAGTTCGGGCTCGAGAAGATCCCGCGTTCGTTCCGCTATGTAGAGGGCTAATTCGCGGGCCGCCAGGCGAACGACACGTGCACGATGCGATCGCCGTCGGTCTCGAAGGTCCAGGTCGTGAAGTTGGCGAAGTGACCCGGCGAGCGCGTGAGGCCGCGGAGGATGACCGAGTTCCCATGGATCTCCTCCTCACGCACGCGCCGGATGAACGGCGGAGCCATCCGGACCAGGCGCTTCGCGGCCTCCTTGCCCTGCAGCTCGGTCTCGCCACCGGGCAGCACCACGGTCACCTCGTCGGCGCACACCGACGCCGCCTTGTCGGCATCGCCGGCCTCGAGCGCATCCATGAACGTCTTCGCCGCGGTGAGCGGGGTCACCGCGTCATTCTCGCGCCGCAGCCGCCCGGGCTCCCAGCTCGACCCATTCCGGCCGCATCCGCACGCCGAAGGCGGCGATCGCGAGGGCCATGACGATCCCGGTCGCGGCGAGGTCCGGATCGTCCCCCGGGCCGAGGGCCAGATCGGAATACCGTTCGTCGCCGACCGAGAGCCCCATCACCGCACCGGCGGGCGTCACGGCGAAGTCGCGGCCGCCCAAGACGTAGGGCAACGCGCGCCGGCGCATCGCGGTGTCGATTCCGGCCGCGTCCCGCGGCGCAAGGATCACCGGACGGCGCTCGGGAGCGTCGGCGATCGCTGCCGCGACCGCGTCGCCCGCCGCGCGCCCGATCGCGATGACATCCGGAAGCGCGCCGTGCACCGGTGAGCGGGCATCGAGCTCCTCGTCGAGCAGCAGAAGCACGCGCCGGCTCGCCTCGGCGTGCGCGACGAACACGATGAGGGTTTCGACCTCGCGGCGCGACGGCTGCCCGAGCTCAGGGCGGAGTGAGCTGAGCTGGTACGCGATGGTCGCGACCGACGTGCCGGCGATCGCGATGAGCGGCTCGTCGAGCGGGTCGTCCAGCGCCGCAACGGTTGCCCCCGCGGCCGAGAGCACCGCGCGCGCGTAGCGCGCGATGCTCGGCGCGCCGCCACCGCGGATCGCTCCGACCAGGTAACGCACGTCCGGGCGGCCGAGCGCTTCGAGGTAGCCGCGCATGCGGGCCACCGTGCCGGCGTCGTTCGGCCGGTCGGGGAGCGTCAGGAGGAACTCACGCACCAACGCGGCGTCCACGCGAGGCGGATTATGGGGAGGTGCGGAGGTCGCTCGCACCGTACGCGATCGGCGCGGCGCTCGTGTTCGTCGTCTCGATCGCGATCCTGGCCGGCGCGCTCGCGATGGGCGGCCTGCTCGAAGAACGGACCGTCGCGCCCGACGCGTCGCCCACACCGTCCGTGTCGCGCGCGCCGATCGAGCTCTCGCGCGCGGGACGCCTCGCGTACTGGCGCACGGACCCTTCGGGCCCGACGCAGCTCTGGGTGTCGAACGTCGACGGAAGCGGCCGGCGCACGATCGCGAAGGCCGACTCGGTGAGCGGCGTCACGAGCACGCGCTGGTCCCCCGACGGCGATGCGATCGCGTATCTCGATCGTGGCGGGCAATCCGTCGCGATCCAGCGGCTCGACGGCACGCACGTCGAC
>DATCOR010000206.1:0-3756 GCA_036564585.1 Candidatus Limnocylindria bacterium
GCGGGGCGAGATCCGGACGGAACCCGGTGGTCGCGACGATCTCGTCGAACGGGCCGAGCTCGCGAGCACCGTCCGATACGTACACGCCGTCGGATGTGGTGCGGAGGCTCTGGATGCGCAGGACTATCTGTGTGACCGCGCCGCGGTCGACGAGCGCACGCATCCGCGTGCCGAGGGCGCCGCGCGCGGGGAGCGCGTCATTCTCCGCGCCGCCGTACTTCGCGTCAGCGAATGGCCGGCGCACGAGCCACGTGATCGGCGTCGCCTCCAGGTCCGCGAGGTCGATGAGCACGTCAAAGGCGGAGTGCCCGCTGCCGACCACCAGCACGCGCTTGCCCTCATATCGCGCGCGATCGCGACCGAGTGGGTCGGCGATCCCGTAGTGGATCCGTTCCGCCGCGGCCGCCTCGCCGCGCGCGAGCACCCCACTCGCGCCGAGCGGGTTCGGGACGCCGTACGTGCCCGATGCGTCGATGACCGCGCGGGCGAGGATCTGCTCCTCGCCGTGCGGCGTCGCGACCGTGAGCGCGAACGGCGCCGCGTCACGGCCGTCGGTCTTCATCTTGTCGAACCCGAGCCGGGCGACCGCGGTCACGCGATGCCCGAGCCGGACGCGATCGCCGAGGGCGCGGCCGAGCGGTGCGACATACGCCTCGACGAGCTCGCGGCCTGTGGGATAGCCCTCCGGGTCGGGCTCCGTCCAGCCCGTCGCGGCCAGGAGCTCGCGCGCCGCCGGATCGATGTCGTACTTCCAGGGAGAGAAGATCCGGACGTGGCCCCACTCGAGCACGCTGGCGCCGACCGTCGGGCCGGCCTCCAGGACGATCGGTTCGGCGCCGCGCTTCAGCAGCTGCGCCGCGGCCGCGAGCCCGACGGGCCCGCCCCCGATGACCGCGACCGGCAGTTCTTTCACGCTGCCAAGATACTCATCTATCGATGGTTGTCAATATCGAAGTGTGTGGATATAGTTCGCGGCATGGACGACATCAAGATCCTGCAGGCCATCGCCGAGCCGACCCGGCTGGCCATCGTGCGACAGCTCGCGTCGGACGGCGAGGTGTGCGCCTGCGACTTCACGGATTGCTGCGGCGTGAGCCAGCCGACGGTCTCCCATCACCTGAAGGTCCTGCGCGAGGCCGGCGTGGTGAGCGGCGAGCATCGCGGGACGTGGATCTACTACCGCCTCGAGCCCAAGGCCGCCGCGCGCATCGCCGCGCTCGGCCATCTGCTCTCTGCCGGCGCGCAGCGCGAGCCGAAGCGCGTGACCGCGAAGCCGGCGCTCGCCCCGGCGTAATGCCCGCGCAGCGCGTGCTGTTCCTCTGCACCCACAACTCCGCGCGCTCGCAGATGGCCGAAGGACTGCTCCGCTCCCTCGGCGGCGATCGCTTCGAGGCCCACAGCGGCGGCACGAAAGCCACGGGCGTCCGGCCGCTCGCGATCACGGCGATGGCCGAGGTCGGCGTCGATATCTCGGGGCAGACCTCGAAGACCCTCGACCCATTCATCGAGCAGCGATTCGACTACGTCATCACGGTCTGCGACGACGCGAACGAATCCTGCCCGATCTTCCCGAACGCGGCGCACCGCCTGCACTGGTCGCTCCCCGACCCGTCGAAGGCGACCGGCACCGACGCGGAGCAACTCGCCGTGTATCGCCGCGTGCGCGACGACCTCCGCACGCGGATCACGGAGCTGTTGACCGCCTGATCGCTACGTGTGCGTGGCCGTGCACATCGTTGCATCGCGACGAGCGCCACCTACGGTGAGGATCGGCACGGGGTGCCAGGAAGACTGCCTCATGCGCGATCTCGTCATGTTCCTCTGTGTGGCGCCGAGCCACGTCAGCGCGAAGCTCGAGCGAAGCAAGCAGAACCTCACCATCCATGAGGGCAGGTGGGCCGTGTGCCCCGCCGGGCTGGCCGAGGGGCATGCCTGGAAGTCCACTGAAGGCGTCCGCTACGACGACCTCTTCGCGAAGTGGGTCACGAGCCACCCCGCGAGGGTCTAGCTCGGCGCCCGCTCCGGCGGGCGATCCATCATCGCGAGCATCGCGAATCCGCCGGTCCGCCACGCTCTGATGAGCAGCGCGGCCGCGAGCACGAGGAACACGATGTTCAGCACGGTCGTGTAGTTCAGCGAGAGCGACGGTTCGGCCACGAGCGCGTTGCGCGCCTGCGGGATGAGGCCGAGGGCCCCGAACAGCAGCTCGACGGCCAGTCCGGCGAGCGCCATCGCCGCGTAGAACGTCACGAACAGAAAGATGGTCATCCGCGTGCCGTAGTAGCGGCGCTTGATCGAGAGGATCGGCAGGATGAGCAGGTCGGCGAAGATGAAGCTGATCACCCCGCCGAAGCTGATCCCGCTGTTCCAGAGCACGGCGGCGAGCGGTACGTTCCCGATCGAGCACACGAAGCTCACCACCGACACGATCGGCCCGACCAGCGGCCCCCACAGGATCGCCAGCTGCGGCTGATCGGTGAGGAAGAAGACCTTCCAGAACGACTCCGGGACCCAGGCCGCCAGCGCACCCGCAATGAGCAGCCCCAGCACGACGTCCCGGAGCACCGCGGCCCAGTTCATCACGAACAGGTGGCTGATCGCCGTGAAGCCCGCGTCGGACAGGATCTTCCGCGCGAGCGTGCCCTCGCGCACCGACATGTCCATCGCGGCGTGACCCTCCATGGAGCCGGGGAGGCCGCGCTCGGCCTGGCGACGGGCCTCGGCGACTCGCTCCCGCGTCTGCCACATCCGGAACAGCAGTGCGAGGACGGCGATCATGATCGGCCCGCCGACGAACTCGGCGGCGGCGAACTGCCAGCCCATCAGGATGACGAGGATGATCCCGAGCTCGATGACGAGGTTGGTCGAGGCGATCTCGAAGGCCATCGCAGCGGTGAAATTCGCGCCCTTGTTGAACAGGGATCGCGCCAGGGCCACCGCGGCGTACGAGCACGACGAGCTCGCCGCGCCGAGGAGCGCGGCGAGGGAGAGGGTGCGAACCGAATCGTCCGGGAGCAGGCGGCTCATCTGCTCCTTTGAGGCGACCGCCTCAACGGCGGCGGAGAGCGTGAACCCGAGGATGAGTGCCCACAGGATCTCCCAGGTCATCGCGAACGAGATCGAGAGGGCGTGGCCGATCGCGTCGAGGATCGTTACGCCTCCGCGATCACGTGGATCCGCTCGGGGCGGATCGCGATCTGCACCGCGCCGTCGTAGGGCGTCGCGGCACCCGGGTCCGGCTGGTCGACGATCCATTCGCGCCCGTCGACCGTGACCCAGTAGCGCATGAGGTCGCCGAGAAACGCCTTCCGCGCGACGGTGCCCGGCACCAGCACCTGCCCATCGCCCGCGGCGCCCGGCGGGCGCAGCTGCAGGCTCTCGGGGCGGATGCAGAGGCGCACCTGCGCGCCGCTCGCGAGCGAGAGCCCGGCGGGCACGCGCACCGGCGCGTTCGCGGATCCGACGGACACCACAGCGGTCCCGTCGCGCGCCTCGCGCACGATCGACGGCACGAGGTTCACCGCCCCGACGAAGTCCGCGAGGAACGCGGTCTTCGGGTGGTAGTAGATCTCCCACGGGACGCCGGCCTGCTCCACGCGGCCGGCGTTCATGACGGCGACCCAGTCCGACAGCGAGAGCGCCTCGTCCTGATCGTGCGTGACGTAGACGAACGTCATCCCGAGCCGCTGCTGCAGCGCGCGGAGCTCCCAGCGCAGCGACTCGCGGAGCTTCGCGTCGAGATTCGAGAGCGGCTCG
>DATCOR010000229.1:0-12655 GCA_036564585.1 Candidatus Limnocylindria bacterium
GTGATGCTCGCGTTGCGGACGCAGCAGGTGATCGCGCATGAGTCGGGCGTGAGCGAGACGGTCGATCCGCTGGCCGGCTCCTACTACCTCGAGCATCTGACGAACGAGATGGAGCGCGGATTCGAGCGGTATCGCGACGAGATCGACGCGATGGGCGGCATGGTCGCCGCCGTCGAGCGCGGGTATCCCCAGCGCGAGATCGTCGAGGCCTCCTTCCACTTCCAGCAGCAGGTGGAGGAGAAGGAGAAGATCATCGTCGGGATCAACAAGTACGTCGAAGCCGAGACCGGCGAGAAGATCCCGGTGCTCGCCATCGATCCCGAGGTCGAGCGGAACCAGATCGCCCGCATCGAGGAGACCCGCGCGAAGCGCGATGCGGGCCGGTGGCGCGAGGCGATGGACCACCTTCGCGCGCAGGCGAACGCCCACGACGAGCTGATGCCCGCGTTCGTCGAATGCGCGCGCGCGATGGCGACCGTCGGCGAGCAGGTCCAGGTTCTGAAGGAGGCGTATGGCGAGTACCACGACCCCGGATATTTCTGAGCTGCTCGCCCGCATCGACGAGGCATGGCGGCCGTTCCGCGAAGCCGTACGCGGCGTCGGTCGGGCCCGGATGAACGAGCCGACCGACGCGGGCTGGACGTTCCGCGATCTCGTCGCGCATGTCTCGGCCTGGCACGACCTCACGACCCGGCGGCTGCGTGCCCTGCTCGAGAACGGCAAGCTGCCAGGTCCCGGCGACGAGCGATCGCTTGGCCTGCCGGCGTTCCGTGGCGTGGACGAATTCAACGCCCGAGTCACCGCGAGCCACCGTCTCGTCGGCGCCGAGGCGCTCGTGGACGAGCTCGACACGACGTATCGCGCGGTGCGCGGAGCGGTCGCGGCGCTGACCGACGAGCAGCTCCATGGCAACGACGATGAGGTCATCGCGATCGTGCGCGGGAATACCTTCGGCCATTACGCGGAGCACGCGAAGGAGCTCGGCAGCTCATGAAGCGGCCGATCCGCGTGGTCATGGCGAAGGCGGGCCTCGACGGTCACGACCGCGGGGTCAAGGTCGTGGCGCGCGCCTTGCGCGACGCCGGCATGGAGGTGATCTACACCGGCGTTCACCAGACGCCCGAGCAGGTCGTCGAGACGGCGTTGCAGGAGGATGCCGACGCGATCGGCCTCTCGCTGCTGTCCGGCGCGCACAACTACCTGTTCCCGCGGGTCGCCGAGCTGATGAAGGAGAAGGGCATGGACGACGTGCTCCTGTTCGGCGGCGGGATCATCCCGGAGGACGACATCGTCGCGCTTCGGAAGCACGGCGTCGAACGGATCTTCCAGCCCGGCGCGTCGCTCGAGGAGATCACCGCGTACGTTCGCGAGGCCGTGGCGAAACGCCGCGGCCAGCCCGCGTAAGGAGGAGCGACATGGCGAAGAAGGACGACCGACCGATCGACGTAGGCCTCGCGGCCCTCAGCGGGAACGACGAAGCGGCGGCCATCGCGTTCTGGAAGAAGCGCTTCGAGCTCATCGCCGCGATCCCGAGCGACATCGCTCGCGTCGGTGCGCTCACCCCGCAGCTGCGCGAGCTCACGCGCATGGCGAGCGAGCCCGAGCGCGAGCGGCTCACGCGCGCGCGGATCGTGGCGTTCGCGCAGCTGCCGACCGACGTGCGGCAGAAGATCACGGACGCGCGGAAGGCCGCGTGGGACATCGACAAGGGCGTGCTCGAGAAGGACCAGGCCCTCGTCGATAAGATCCTTCCGACCGTCGACGCGAGCGTCCGCTCGGCCTACCCGAGCTAGTGGACCTTCGCTACCGGGACGATCAGCTCGCGGTCCGCGACGCGGTCCGTGAGTTCGTCCGCGATCGCATCCTGCCGCGCGCCGCGGACTGGAGCGAGCAGGGAGTGTTCCCGATGCCGCTGCTCCCGGAGCTCGCTTCGGTCGGGCTGACCGGACTCACGATCCCCGCGGAGTACGGTGGCTCCGGCCTCGATGCGCTCACCTCGGCGCTCGTGTCCGAGGAGCTCGGGGCCGGCGACGGCTCGATCGCGCTGACCCTCGCGGCGCACAACGCCCTTTGCATCGGCCACCTCCTGGCAGCGGCGTCCGCCGAGCAGAAGGCCCGGTGGCTCCCGCCGCTCGCGAAGGGCACCTATCTCGGCGCATGGGCCCTGACCGAGCCGAGCGCGGGATCCGACGCCGTCAACGCGAAAACGACGGCGGAGAAGGACGGCGACGGCTGGGTCCTCAACGGCCAGAAGCAATTCATCACGAACGGATCGATCGCCGGATTCACCGTCGTCATCGCCGCGACCGCCGATCGGCGGCTCACCGCCTTCGGCGTGAGCGCCGATAACCCCGGGCTCACCCCCGGAAAGCGCGAGAAGAAGATGGGCCTGGGCGCGTCGGACACCGCGCAGCTCAGCCTGCAGGACTGCCGGGTGGCCGACGCCGATCGCATCGGCGAGATCGGCGCGGCGTTCGGTGACGTGCGAACGGTGCTCGACCGCGGGCGGATCGGCATCGGCGCCCTCGCGGTCGGCCTCGGCCGCGCGGCGCTCGAGACCGCGGTCGCGTACGCCAAGGAGCGCAAGCAGTTCGGCAAGGCGCTCGCCGAGTTCCAGATGATCCAGTGGCGGCTGGCCCAGTCACGCACCGACCTCGACGCGGGGCGCCTGCTGCTCCACCGCGCGGCAAGCCTCGCGGACGCGGGCCTGCCGTTCACGCGCGCAGCCTCGATGGGGAAGCTCTACGCCACCGAGGCGGCGAGCCGCGCGGCGAACGCGTCGCTGCAGGTGCTCGGCGGCTACGGCTATCTCCGCGACTATCCGGTCGAGCGCATCGTCCGCGACGTGCGGCTCATGGAGATCGGAGAAGGCACGAGCGAGATCCAGCGGATCGTCATCGCGCGGGACCTCGTCGCCGCGTCTTGATCGCGGCGGCGGAGTCGCTGCTCGCGGGCGCCCATACCGGCGACAAGCGCAGCATCGCGCGGCTCCTCACGATCGTTGAGAACGACGAGCCGGGCAGCGCCGACGTCCTCCGGTCGCTCTATCCGGACACCGGCAAGGCGCGCATCGTCGGCGTCACCGGTCCGCCGGGCGGCGGGAAGAGCACCCTCGTGTCACGGCTCGCCGCCGAGTACCGGAAGATCTTCGACCGCATCGCGATCGTGGCCGTCGACCCGTCGAGCCCATTCACCGGCGGGGCGATCCTCGGCGATCGCATCCGCATGCGCGACCGGTTCCTCGACGAGGGTGTGTTCATCCGGAGCATGGCCAGCCGCGGCCACGCCGGCGGCCTCGCCCGCGCGACGATGCGCGTCGTGAACGTGCTGGACGCGCTCGGGACGGATCTCGTCATCGTGGAGACGGTCGGGGTGGGCCAGGAGGAGGTCGAGGTGGTCCGCGTCGCGGACACCGTGTGCCTCGTCACGGTGCCGGGCCTCGGGGACGACATCCAGGCGATCAAAGCGGGCGTGCTCGAGATCGCCGACGTGCTCGTCGTGAACAAGGCCGACAAGCCGGGCGCCGACGAGACCGCGCGCGATCTCGCCCAGATGCTCACCCTCGGCCACGGCCGCACGGAATGGAAGCCACCGATCATCAGGACGAGCGCGCAGGATGGCAGCGGGCTCGACGAGCTGGTCCGTGCGATCGACCAGCATGCCGAGTGGGCCCGCACCAGTGGCGAGCTCGAGCAGCGCCGGGCCGGCGCGGCGCGTCAGGAGGTCGAGGCCCTTCTTCGGGAGGCCCTCGTGAAGCGGCTCGAGTCGCGCGTCGGATCCGAGCGCGTCGCGGACGCGGTGAAACGCGTCGCCGATCGCGAGCTCGATCCGTACCGCGCGGTCGAGGAGCTGCTCGAGGGGTGACGATCGAGCTCACCATCTTCCGGACCGGCGCGGTGAAGCTCGCGCGGTCGAATTTCGCGCCGTGGCTCGCCGCGCCCGAGCGCGACGAGTTCATCGAGTGCCCGGTGTGGTCGGCACTCCTCCGGACGCCCGAGGGACTGATCCTCTTCGACACCGGCCTGCATCCGGTGCACGTGGAGCGGCCCGAAGCGACGTTCGGACCGAACCCCGGAATGCTGATCACGATGGACAGGGAGGACGCGATCGTCTCCCGGCTCGCGGCCATGGGCGTGCAGCCCGACGACGTGACCCTGGTCGTGAATAGCCATCTGCATTTCGATCACGCCGGGAACAACCGCGCGTTCCCGAACGCGACCTTCATCGTTCAGGCCGAGCATCTCGCGTACGCGAAGGGCCGTCCGAACTTTCCAGCGATCTACTGGGACGACCCCGCGCTCCGGTACATGCCCGCGACCGGCCGCGCGCGGGTCGCGGCGGGGATCGAGGTGGTGCCCACACCGGGCCACGCGCCGGGTCACCAGTCGCTGGTCGTCGATCTCGCCAAGACCGGGCGAGTCGTGCTCTGCGGCGACGCCGCGTTCACCCGCGCGAACCTCGAGCGCGGCGAGATCCCGGGTCAGGATCCGATCGCGGGCAAGGAGTCGCTCGCGGTCATCCGGTCGCTGGTGCGGGACGATCTCGAGCGCGCCTTCCCGTCGCACGACCCGACGACCTTCCGGCCCGGGACGTACGACTGATCCGCGGCTCCTATCCTCGACCGCGATGACCACCCCGATCGAGCGACTGGAGGCATTGCGCGCGCAATCCGCGCGCGGCGGCGGTGAGGAACGGATCGCCCAGCAGCACGCGAAGGGGAAGCTGACGGCGCGCGAGCGGATCGACCTCGTGGTGGACGAGGGCAGCTTCGTCGAGCTCGATGCGTTCGTCGCGGCTCGTCGCAGCGATCACATCTCCGACGACGAGCAGATCCTCGGCGACGGCGTGGTCACCGGCTTTGGCCGGATCGACGGGCGGCTCGTCTACTTGTTCTCGCAGGACTTCACGGTGTTCGGCGGCAGCCTCGCCGAGGCCCACGCGGCGAAGATCGTGAAGGTCATGGATCAGGCGATGCGGAATGGCGCGCCGATCATCGGACTGAACGACAGCGGCGGCGCGCGGATCCAGGAGGGCGTCGTGTCGCTCGGCGGCTACGCCGACATCTTCCTGCGCAACGTGCTGGCAAGCGGCGTCGTGCCGCAACTCTCGGCGATCATGGGACCGTGCGCGGGCGGCGCCGTCTACTCGCCCGCGATCACCGATTTCGTCGTGATGGTCCGCGACACGTCGTACATGTTCGTCACCGGGCCGAACGTGGTGAAGGCCGTCACCCACGAGGACGTCACGTTCGATGAGCTCGGTGGCGCCGAGACTCATGCGCGGCGATCCGGCGTCGCGCACTTCGTGGCCGACGACGAGGTCCGGTGCGCCTCGCTCCTGCGCGAGCTCGTCGGCTACCTCCCGTCGAACAACCTCGATCCCGCACCACGTCTTGCGACCGACGACCCCGCCGACCGGATGGATCGGGAGCTCGATCAGGTCGTCCCTGAATCGGCCGCGAAGCCGTACGACATGCGCGACGTCATCAAGCGCGTCGTGGACGATGGGAAGCTGCTCGAGGTCCATGCGGAGTGGGCGCAGAACATCCTCGTCGGCTTCGCTCGGCTGGACGGCAACAGCATCGGGGTCGTCGCCCAGCAGCCGATGATCCTCGCGGGCGTGCTCGACATCGATGCGTCGATCAAGGCCGCGCGGTTCGTGCGCTTCTGTGACGCGTTCAATATTCCGCTCGTGACCTTCGTCGACGTCCCCGGGTTCCTTCCGGGCACGGCGCAGGAGCATGGTGGGATCATCCGCAACGGGGCGAAGCTCCTGTACGCCTACGCGGAGGCGACGGTCCCGAAGCTCACCGTGATCACGCGCAAGGCCTACGGCGGCGCGTACGACGTCATGTCGAGCAAGCACATCCGCGGCGACTACAACGTCGCGTGGCCAGGTGCCGAGATCGCGGTCATGGGCGCCGAGGGCGCGGTCAACATCCTCTACAAGGACGAGATCGCGAAGGCCACGGACCAGGACAAGCGGCGGGCCGAGCTCACGAACGACTACGCGCAGATGTACGCGAATCCATACGCCGCCGCGGCTCGCGGCTACCTCGACGACATCATCGAGCCGCACGAGACCCGGCCGCGCCTGGCGGCCGCGCTCAGGGCGCTCGCCGGCAAGCGCGACATCAACCCGAAGAAGAAGCACGGGAACATCCCGCTATAGCCGCAACGCCCTTCCGCAAGGTCCTCGTGGCCAACCGCGGCGAGATCGCGCTCCGGGTGATGCGGACCTGTCGCGAGCTCGGCATCGCGACCGCCACGGTGTACAGCGAGATCGATCGACTGTCGCCGCACGTCCGCGCCGCGGATGAGGCCTATCCGATCGGCGCGGCGTCACCCCGCGAGAGCTACCTGAACATCGAGCGGGTGATCGCCGTCGCGAAGCGCGCGGGCTGCGACGCGATCCATCCCGGGTACGGGTTCCTCAGCGAGAACGCGGACTTCGCCGACGCGGTCGCCGCGGCGGGCCTCGCGTTCGTCGGGCCGCCCGGCGCGGTGCAGCGCTCGCTCGGTGAGAAAACGTCCGCCCGGCGGCTCGCGGCGAAGGCCGGCGTGCCCGTGGCCGAGGGGACGATGGAGCCGCTCCGCGACGAGGCCGACGCGCTGGCCACCGCGAAGCGCATCGGCTTCCCGGTCCTGCTGAAGCCGGCCGGCGGCGGCGGTGGCAAGGGCATGCGCGTTGTCCACGCCGCCGCGGAGCTCCCGGCGGCGTGGCGGGCATCGACCGGCGAGGCCACGACCGCCTTCGGCGCGCCCGCGCTGTTGATGGAGCGGCTGATCCAGCCCGCGCGGCACATCGAGGTCCAGATCATCGCCGACGCGTTCGGTCACGTGGTCTGGCTCGGCGAGCGCGACTGCTCGATCCAGCGCCGCCATCAGAAGCTGATCGAAGAGACGCCCGGCCCCTCGGTCGACGAGGCGCTCCGCGCGAAGCTCGGAGCCGCCGCCGTGAAGGTGGCCTCCGCCGCGAAGTACGTGAATGCCGGGACGGCCGAGTTCCTCGTCGCTCCGGACGGCACGTTCGTGTTCCTCGAGATGAACACCCGGCTTCAGGTCGAGCACCCGGTGACCGAGCTGGTCACCGGCCTGGACCTGGTGGCGCTCCAGCTCCGCATCGCCGCGGGCGAACGGCTTCCGTTCGGGCAGGACGGCGTGCAGCGGACCGGCGCGGCCGTCGAGCTACGGATCACCGCCGAGGATCCGTTCGCCGGCTTCCTCCCTCAGGGCGGACGTGTCGACTTCGTGCGCGAGCCGAGCGGGCCCGGCATCCGGATGGACTCGGGCCTCGCGGCTCCCCTGACGGTGCCCACGGATTACGACCCGCTGCTCGCGAAGCTGATCGCCTGGGGACCGGACCGCGCCACGGCGATCGCTCGCGCGCGCCGGGCGGCTCGCGAGATGATCGTGGCCGGACTGCCGACGTCGCTGCCGTTCCACTCCTTTGTATTGGCCGAACCCGACTTCGTCTCCGGGCGCTACGACACCGACTACGTCGCCACGCACTGGAGCCGGCCGCGGGCCCCCGAGGTCAGCGAGGGCGCCGCCGTCGCCGCGGCGCTCGCCGCCATCGCCCGGATTCGCGCCCGGCCACGGCCGATCGCGGTCGGTTCGTCGCCGTGGAGCCGGTCGGCGCGCGAGGACATGCTGCGATGAGGTACGCCGCGCGCGCCGGTGACCGCGACCTCCTCGTCGAGGTGACCCCGGAGGGCCGATTCCTCGTCGGCGATCGCCTGCTCGCGGCAGACCTCGCGGAGGTCGTCCCCGGACGGGTGTGGTCGGTGGTCGTCGACGGCCAGGCTCACGAGGTCGCGTTCGTCGGAGCGGATCGGGTCTGGGTCGACGGCGACGAGATCGGTCTTGCGATCGAGGACGAGCGGGTCGTGGCCGCCGGTCGCGCGGGCGGCCGGTCCGCCGACGCGCGCCAGGAGATCCGCGCTCCGATGCCCGGCCTGCTGAAGCGAGTGCACGTTGCCGTCGGGACCGCGGTGAGCGAGGGTGACGCGCTGGTCACGCTCGAGGCGATGAAGATGGAGAACGAGCTGCGCGCGGCGCATCCCGGCACCGTCACGCAGGTCGCCGTCGGGGAAGGCACCAAAGTGGAGGGCGGCACGCTCCTGATCGTCATCCGATCGCCGTGAGGGGCCCGCGACTCGCACGCGGGCCATCGCGGCCGTCGCGATCCGATCCGGATGTGTTGGTGTTGGGGCCGCGCTGACGCCTAGCATCGGAGGGTGAGCGAGCGCGGCGAATTCAAGACCACCTACGGCGCGCCGATGCCGCCGTACGAGACCGCGGACGGCGCGTACGACGCGGCCGTCGAGGAGCTCGGCGTTCCCGGCGAACCGCCGTTCACCCGCGGCGTGCGCCCCACGATGTACCGCGGCCGGCTCTGGACGATGCGCCAGTACGCGGGCTTCGGCAGCGCCGAGGAGTCGAACGCGCGCTACCGCTACCTCCTCTCGCAGGGCCAGACCGGGCTCTCTGTCGCGTTCGACCTGCCGACCCAGATGGGCTTCGACGCCGACGACCTGCGCGCAGAAGGCGAGGTGGGGAAGGTCGGCGTGTCGATCTCGTCGATCGACGACTTCGCGCTCCTGCTGAAGGACATCCCGCTCGAAGCGGTCACGACGTCGATGACGATCAACGCGACGGCGGCGATCCTGCTCGCGATGTACGTCGCCGTCGCGAAGCGGCAGGGCGTACCGCTCGCGCGGATCGGCGGGACGACCCAGAACGACATCTTGAAGGAGTACATCGCCCGCGGCACGTACATCTATCCGCCCCGCCAGTCGATGCGCCTCGTCACCGACGTCATCGCGTACTGCGCCGATCAGCTGCCGCGCTGGAACCCGATCAGCATCTCCGGCTATCACATCCGCGAAGCCGGCGCCGACGCCGTGCAGGAGCTCGCGTTCACCTTCGCGAACGCGATCGCGTACGTGGGCGCCGTCGTCGAGCGCGGGCTCCCGGTCGACGACTTTGCCGCGCAGCTGTCGTTCTTCTTCGCGGCGAACGCGACGCTGATCGAGGAGGTCGCCAAGTTCCGGGCCGCCCGCAGGATCTGGGAGCGGATCATGCGCGAACGGTTCAGCGCGTCGGACCCGGCATCGCTCGCGCTTCGGTTCCACACGCAGACGATGGGCTCGACGCTCACGGCGCAGCAGCCCCGGAACAACATCGTCCGGACGGCGATCGAGGCGCTCGCCGCGGTCCTGGGCGGCACGCAGTCGTTGCACACGAACGCGTATGACGAGGCGCTCGCGCTGCCGAGCGAGGAATCGGCGCGCATCGCGCTCCGCACCCAGCAGCTCATCGCCGAGGAGTCAGGCGTCGCGGAGACCGTCGATCCACTGGGCGGGGCCTACCTCGTCGAGAAGCTGACCGCGGACATCGAGGCGCGGACGCTCGCGGAGCTCGCCCGGATCGACGAGCAGGGCGGCGCCCTCGCGGGGATCGAGCGGGGATACCAGCAGCGTGCGATCGAGGACTCCGCGTACCGCTACCAGCGCGAGGTCGAAACCAAGGCGCGCGTCATCGTCGGGGTGAACGCGTTCCAGACCGCGGGCGACGAAGCGAAGATCACGACGCTGCGGGTCAACGAGTCCGTGGCCGCTCGCCAGCGCGAGCGGCTGGCCGCGCTCCGCACGCGCCGCGACGCGGCGCGGGTCGGCCGGCTGCGCGCTGACCTCCGTTCCGCGGCGGAGGGGACCGCGAACCTCATGCCGGCGATCGTCGCGGCGGTGGACGGCGACGTCACGCTTGGCGAGATCTGCGTGGATCTCAAGGCGTCGTTCGGCGCGTACGTGCCGCCGGACCGGGGATGACCCCGCGCACCGAAGGCGCCGGCGAGCTCCATCACGTGTCGGTCGTCGTGCCATCCATCGCCGACGCCCTTCCGTTCTACCGCGACACGCTGCGGATGCAGGCGGGTCCGATCCGCGTCATCCCGGACCAGCAGGTCCGCGCCGTCTTCCTCTCCGCGCCGAACACGCGGATCGAGCTCATCGAGCCGACCGACAGCGCGTCGGGCGTCGCGCGCTTCCTCGCCGATCGCGGCAAGCCGGCCCTGCATCACCTCTGCTTCGTCGTCGACGATCTCCGCTCGACCCTCCGTGCGCTCGAGGCGCGTGGGGTGGAGCTGATCGACCACGAGCCGCGGCGCGGGGCCGAGGGCGATGTCGCGTTCCTGCACCCGCGTGCCTCGGGCGGCGTCCTCGTCGAGCTCATCGACCGGTCGAGCCTCGAAAGACCCCATACTTCGTAGCGATGGACCGAGCCGTACCGAAGGTCGTCGTGGCGCTGTCCGTGCTCAATGGCACCGACCTGCGCCGCCGCTCGCGGGAGCACTACCTCAAGGCGCTGCGCGACGCGGGGTTCGACGTCATCGCGGTCGACGCCGGCGACACGGTACCGGATGCGTTCGACGCGCTGTGCCTCACCGGCGGGGAGGACATGGAGCCCGCGCGGTACGGCGCGGCGACCGACCCGAAGACCGAGGCGATCGATGCGGCTCGCGATGCACTGGAGCTCGGCCTCATCGCGAAAGCGCGCGAGCGCGACCTGCCGGTGCTCGGGATCTGCCGCGGGTTCCAGGTGATCAACGTCGCCTACGGCGGCTCACTCATCCAGCACTTGGAAGGACATCGCGAGGCGAATGGCCCGATCGCGCCGCACATCGTGGTCGCGGCGCCTGGCTCCAAGCTCGCGTCCGCCTGCGGCAGCGCACCGTTCAGCGTGAACGCGCGGCACCACCAGGCGGTCGCGGAGTCCGGTCTCGCGCCGGGTCTCGTGCCGACCGCGACGATCGATGGCGTCGTGGAGGCGTTCGAGGATCCGTCGCAACGGTGGCTCGTCGCGGTGCAGTGGCACCCCGAGCGCTCGGCGGATCCGGACATGTCGGCCGCGGGCACTCGCATCTTCGGCGCCTTCGCCGATGCCGCCGCGCGCCAGCCCGCTCGGGCGCGGTGACCGCGGAGCACGCACCGCCGCTTCGCCGGCGAACGGTGGACGTCGCGCTCGAGTCGCGCCTTCGGCGCTGGACCATCGAAGACCACGACGGCATCGCCACGCTCATCGACTCGCTGGCCGTACCCGCGGGCGAGCCCGTTGCCGGCGATACGCCCCTTCGCGTCGGCTACGGCGGCGTGATGCGCGTCGCGGTGCTCGCCGGCGGGACGCCGGACCTCGAGCGTGTGCTGCGCCGGGCGGTGCTGGCCTCAGGTGCCGAGCTCGTGCTCCTGATCCACGCCAATGACGCGCGATCGTTCACCGAGCGCGCCGCGGCCCTGCGCGACGCGCGACCGGACCTGGTGCTCGTGCTCGCCGCCGAGCGTCGCGAGGCTGACCGGATCGTGGACCTGGTCGAGGCTCTGCGATTCGGGTGCGCCGACCAGAGCCCGGCCCCGCGCGTGGTCGTGGCCGGTGATTCGCACGCCGCGCTGCGCCTCAAGGCTGCCGCCGCCGCCTTCGCGGTCGAGCTGCTGTCGGATCCGCGCCGGCCCGACGGGTTGAGCGCGTTCGCGCATCGGGGTCGCGACTTCCGACGCGGCACGGACGCGAACGTCGTCTTGCGCGATGAGGCGCTCGAGGAGCTCGCGCGGCTCGTTGCCGCCCGGGGTACCGACGCGCTCGTCGTCGACGTGTCGGGTGGCTCGACGTCGCTCGTGCGGGCAAGCGTGCACGGGACCGTGACCGCGGCGCACGTCGCGCCGCTTGGATCGGGTGTCGCCGCCGACCGCACGGTGGTACGGGCCGGCCTCGATGGCGTTCGGCGGTGGATCCCCTGGTCGATCGACGCACCGACGATGCTCGAGCGCGTGTTCAACCGGGCGCGCTGGCCGGATGCCGTGGCCGCGGAGGCGAGCGCGCTCGCGCTCGAGATCGCGCTCGCGCACGAGGCCGTGAGCCACGCGCACGCGGACGCCGCGGCCGCGGGTATGGCCGACGCACTGCGCGAGGCGCCGATCACGATCGTCACCGGAGCGGCCGCGTCGTTCACACGCGCCGCGCACACCGCGCTCGTCGCGATCGATGGCCTGGCGTCCCGGAGACCGACGACGCTCTATCGGGACACGGACGAAGGGCTCGTTGCGCTCGCCGCGGTGGCTGCCCACATCCGGAGCGCCGGGGGTGACCCGACCTCGGCGGTGGGCACCGAGCTCACGCGCCGGCTCCTACCGACCGCACTGGTCGTACCGGTGACGCCCGGTCGTCGCAGCAGGCTGCGGGTGAACGGCATCGAGCATCGTGCCGACGAGCTCGTGCCCGGTGCGTTCTTCAGCGTGCGGCATCGCGGCGACGCCGACGTCGAGATCACCGGCACGCGCGTGAAGACGCGCGGCACGGCCGGCGAGCTCGGGATCATCATCGACGCCCGCGGGCGGCCGCTCGTGCTCCCGCCGCGCGATGCGGAGCGGATCCCGGCGCTCGTGAAGTGGTTCGCGGCACTCGATCTCGCCGTGACCGGCGCGGCCTGATGGGCTGGCAGTACGGCCGCTGGGTCGTCGATCACCCGCTGCCGCTCGGGGCGTCAGCGCGTCCCGAGATCGGCGGGTCGGTGCGCGCGGGCGATCCGCTCGCGACCGGATCGCTGCTCGGCTCGCCGATCCGGGTCGCCGGCGCGCGCCGGCTCGGCGTCGAGCCGGGCG
>DATCOR010000246.1:0-6776 GCA_036564585.1 Candidatus Limnocylindria bacterium
GCTCGTACACGTCCTCGATCGTCTCGGTGTCCTCGCTTACCGCCGCGGCGAGCGTCTCGAGCCCGACCGGGCCGCCGGAGAATTTCTCGACGATCGCCGAGAGCAGCATCCGGTCGACCGCGTCGAGGCCGACCTCGTCAACCTCGAGCGACAGGAGCGCCTCCTTGGCCACGGCGAGCGTGATGACGCCGTCGTGCTTCACCTGCGCGTAGTCGCGGACCCGCTTGAGCCACCGGTTCGCGATCCGCGGCGTGCCCCGCGAGCGGCGCGCGATCTCCTTGGCCGCGGCGGGCTCGATCGAGACGCCGAGGATCCGCGCCGACCGCTTCACCACGAGCTCGAGCGATGCCGGAGTGAACAGGTCCAGCCGGTACGTGGCGCCGAAGCGGTCGCGCAGCGGCGACGAGAGGCGGCCGATCCGAGTAGTCGCGCCAACCAGCGTGAAGCGAGGCACCGGCAGGCGCAGGGTCCGCGCGCCCGGTCCCTTGCCGAGGACGATGTCGAGGTGGAAGTCCTCCATCGCGGGGTACAGCACCTCCTCGACGATGCGCGGAAGACGGTGCACCTCGTCGACGAACAGGATGCTGCCCGGCTCGAGGTTCGTGAGGATCGCGGCGAGGTCACCGGCGCGCTCCATCGCCGGTCCGCTCGTCACGCGGATCGGCACGCCGAGCTCGTGCGCGATGACAGTGGCGAGGGAGGTCTTCCCCACTCCGGGCGGGCCATACAGCGCGACGTGCTCGAGCGGCTCGTTCCGGCCCTTCGCCGCATCAATGAGGATGCGAAGGTTCGCCTTCACCTTCTCCTGGTTGATGTACTCGTCGTCCGAGAGGCGCCGCGGGCGGAGGGTCGTCTCGAGCGAGTGCTCCTCCTCGCGCGCGACCGGGGCCACCGGCCGCTGCGTCACCGGGCTGCGGCCTCGCGCGCGCGCCGCACGATGTCGACGAGCCGGTCGGCAGCCACGTCCTGCGGGACGAGCTCCGCCTCCGTCGATGCCCGCGGCTTCAGCTCGACGCTCTTGGACGTGAGGGATCGTCTGCTGACGGTGACGCGGAACGGGATGCCGATGAGGTCCGCGTCGGCGAACTTCACGCCCGCCGACTCGTCGCGGTCATCGAACAGGACCTGGACGCCCTTCTCCTCGAGCGTCGCGACGAACGCCTCCGCGGTCGAGCGCACGGTCTCGTCGTTCATCGGCAGCGCGACGACGTGCACTTCGTATGGCGCGACCGCGAACGGCCAGATGATCCCCTTCTCATCGTGGCTCGTCTCGATGATCGTCTGGACGCAGCGCCCGACGCCGATCCCGTACGAGCCGCCGACGAACGGCTTGGCGGTGCCGTCCTCGGCAAGGAAGGTCGCGCCCATCTTCGCCGAGTAGTACGTCGCGAAGGCGAAGATGTTCCCGACCTCCACGCCACGCTTCAGCACGAGCCGGCCGCCGTCCACGGGGCAAAGGTCGCCCGCCTGCACGTCGTGCACGTCAGCGCGCTCGGCATCCGGGAAGTCGCGGCCCGGTACGACGTTCTCGAGGTGCGTGTCCTTCTTATTGGCACCGCTGATGTAGCCGCGCGCCTCGACGCTCGTGTCGACGATCACGCGCGTCTTGAGACCGACCGGCCCCACGAAGCCGGCGACACCGCTGACCTTCGCGAAGTCGGCATCGCCGGCGAAGGTGATCTGGCTCACGTCGAGGAGCTTCCGCAGCTTCGCCTCGTTCGCCACCCGATCGCCAGGCAGAACGACCGCGACAACATCGTTCCGAGCGCGCAGCAGGAGCGTCTTCAGGAATGCCGACGCCGGTCGCTTAAGGGACGCCTCGAGCGCCTCGATCGAGGTGACGCCCGGCGTGGCGATCGGCCCCGCTGCTGGCGCGGCAGCTGGCGCGCTCGCGGCGAGCTTGCGGCGAGCTTTCTCCATGTTCGCCTTGTAGTCACACGTTTCGCACACGGCGATCGTGTCCTCGCCGACATCGGTCAGGACCTGGAACTCGTGCGCGAGGTCGCCGCCCATCGCGCCGGTGTCCGACTCGACGCTCACGGCGTCGAGGCCCATGCGCTGGAACGTGCGCACGTACGCGCCGTGCTGCGCCGCGTACGACTTCTGCAGCCCGGCCTCGTCGACATCGAAGGAGTACGCGTCCTTCATGATGAACTCGCGGACGCGCAGCAGACCCGCGCGCGGGCGCGCCTCATCGCGGCCCTTCGTTTGGAAGTGGTAGACCATCGCCGGCAGCTGGCGGTACGAGAGGATCTCCTCGCGTCCGTGGTGCGTGACGATCTCCTCGTGGGTGTAGCTGATCATGTACTCGCGGCCGTTGTGATCCTTCGTCCGGAAGGTGATCGGCTCGAGCATCTCCCAGCGCCCGGTCTCCTTCCAGAACTCCGCCGGCGTCAAGACGGGCATCTCCATCTCCTGGGCCCCGATCCGGTCTTGCTCCTCCCGGATGATCTGCTCGACCTTCTTCATCACCCGGAAGCCCAGCGGCAGCCAGGTGTACAGGCCGGCCGCGAGCGGACGCGCGATGGCCGCCCGGAGCATGAGCTGGTGACCGGGCGTTTGAGCCTCGGACGGCGCCTCGCGGAGCGTCCGACCGAACATCCGAGACATGCGCATGCGCGAATTGTCGGTGAAACGCGGACTGGCACGCTTTGCGCATGGCTTCGCCGATCTAGGAGGCGATCATGCAGCCCGACCAGCTCACCGCGCAGCTACTGGCGGAGCTCCTGGGCATCGGAGCCCTCGGCCTCGTCATCCTCTGGCAGCCGAAGCACAGCTGCCGGTGGCAGAACTGTCCGCACCACGGCAAGACCGTCCAACAGGAGATCCGCCTCGAGCGCGAGCTCCAGGAGCGCAAGGCCGGCCGGAGCGACTCCGACCGTTAGACGAGCCGCCGGCTAGGGCCGGTCGCCCGTTGCTTCGCGCCGGTTGAGCGTCACGAGGTTCGAGGCCGTCGCGTCCATCTTGGAGGTGCCGTCGAACTGGACGCCCTTGTCGACCATGAGCGACGGGGTGGTGATGTCGCCCTTGACCTTCGCCGGCTTGTGGAGCTCGACCATCTCGGTCGCCTTGATGTTCCCGGTGACCTCGCCGTTGATGACCACGGAGCCGCAGGTGATGTCGGCCGTGACCTTGGCGCCCTCGCCGATGATCAGCATGTCGTTCGTGCCGATCTCGCCGGTGAAGGTCCCGTCGATGCGGACCGTACCCTCGAAGTTCAGCTTGCCGTCGAACTCGGAGCCCCGGCCGAGGAGCGCGTTCAGCGCGCTATCCGCTGGTGTGTGTGCTCGATCCTGCATGGCGTTTGCCCCCTTCAGGTCCTTCATCGCTCAGTTGGAACGGCGAACGTCGGCGAATGGTACGCGAGCCACCCCTAGAGAACGGTCGCGAATTCGTGCCAGAGCCGGGACTGCGTCTCCGGGGTGAACTTCAGCCGGGGGTCCTGCTTCCGGTAGACGAGCTCGGTCTGCTCGCCGTACATGGTCTGGAGGTGGACGAGCATGTCCAGGGCCTCCTGCCGGAGATCGGGGTCCCGCCACTTCAGGACGACCGCGCGCACCCGCTGGGAGCGCTGGTGGAAGCGGTCGACGTGGACCCACTCCTTGCCCTCCGGCCAGCGCTGCTCGTCGAAGCGGATGCCCTGGATGAACACCGTGTCGATGAGGTCGGCCTTCCGGAGGTCGTTGCCCGTGAACTCGTTCGTCGCCCGGCGGGGGTCGAGGTGCTGGGCCGCGAGACCCCACGGGCGGCCGTAGAACCGGCACTTCGTGATCGGCCCGGCGAACGTGCAGCCGACGAATTCGGCGCAGGTCGCCTGCCACTTCTCGAGGTGCGAGTCGGCGAACGTGCAGCCCTCGAACCGGGTCTGGCCCGGATCGGCCTTCGAGAGGTCGGCGCCGTCGAACCGGCAGTCCTTGAAGATGCTCTGGACCGGGCTCGAGAAGAGCGGCTGCCACTTGCGGTCGAACACGAGGCCGCGGAAGTCGCAGTTGATGAAGGTGCAGGCGTCGGGCGTGAAGCGGGAGAACGCCGACTTGCGGAAGTCGACGTCCGCGATCGTCGCGCGCCGGATGTGGACGACGCCGCTCGAGGCGTCGACGTTGAGCGCTATGTCCGTGTCCCTGCCGGCACCGACCGACCCGGCGTGAGCTGGCCCTCATGCGACAGCTTCGGCGCCTTCTGCGAATACGGCTCTTTGCCGTTCTCGACAAGGATCTTGTCGATCTCCGCGAGGAGCGCGTCCATCAGCTCCGCCTCGGGGTAGACGCCGACGACCTTGCCCTTGCGGAAGATCGCGCCCTTGCCGACACCGCCGGCGATGCCGACGTCGGCGTCCTTCGCCTCTCCCGGCCCGTTCACCTCGCAGCCCATGACCGCGATCTTCATCGGCACCGGCAGCGCGCGGAGGCGCTCCTCGGCGACCTTCGCGAGCGGGATGAGGTCGATGTCCGCGCGGCCGCACGACGGACACGCCACGAGCGTGAGCCCCTGGTCGCGCAGCTCGAGCGACTTCAGCATGTCGAACGCCGCCTTCACTTCCATGACCGGGTCCTCGGAGAGCGACACACGGATCGTGTCGCCGATGCCCTCGTAGAGGAGCACGCTCATGCCCGCGGTCGACCGGACCGAGCCCGCGAGCAGCGTGCCGGACTCGGTCACGCCCAGGTGGAGCGGGTACGGGATCGCCTTCGCGAGGCGGCGGTACGCGGCGATCATCTTCGGTACCTCGAACGCTTTGACGCTCACGACGATGTCGGTGAAGTCGAGCTCCTCGAGGATCCGGATCTCGGAGAGCGCCAGGTCGACCATCCGCTGCGCGTCGTCGCGCAGGTCGCCGGGCTCCTTGTCCGGGATGGAACCGAAGTTCACGCCGATCCGGATGGGCGTGCCCTGCTCTTTCGCGCGCTTCACGACCTCGCGCACGCCGTCCTTGTTGTGGATGTTCCCGGGGTTGAGGCGCAGCTTGTGGACCTTCGCGTCCAACGCCATGAGCGCGAGCTTGTAGTCGAAGTGGATGTCCGCGACGACCGGCAGGATGCTCCGTCGGACGAGCTCCTTGAGCGCCTCGCCGGCCCGGCGGTCGGGCACGGCCACGCGGACGATCTCGCAGCCCGCCTCTTGGAGCCGCTCGATCTGCCGGATGGTCGCCTCGATGTCGTGGGTGAGCGTCGTGCACATCGACTGGACGGCGATCGGCGCGCCGTCGCCGACCGGGACGCCGCCGACCCACACCCGCTTGCTTGCTCGACGGGCGCGCGGTCCGACGCGGTCCTCGGGGAGGTTCAGATCGACGTTCATCGGTGACTGCATTCGTACTAAGCGTAGCCGCCCATCGTTATCGACAACGTGCCAAAGCGGCTTTCTGCAGCGGTCCGCGCGGGCCTGGTGGCCGTGTGCGTGTTCACCCGGCTCGCGTTCGTCGGCGCCCCGGCGCAGGCGGCGTACGGCGGGCTCCGGCTTCCCTTCCCTCCCGGTCGCGCGTATGTGATCACGCAGACGCCCGGCGCCTTCCAGAACTGCGCGGTCACGGGCGGCAGTCACTGCATCGGTAACGACGTCTGGGCATATGACTTCGGTCTCCACATCGGCGACCAGATCGCCGCCGCGCACTCTGGGACCGTCATCCGCTACGTGGCCGGCTTCGGGATCGGCTCGTGCAACCCGGCGTTCCGGAACGACGCGAACTACATCGTGCTCGACCACGGCGACGGCTACTCGTCCATCTACTGGCACATCAGCTATGGCTCGGCGTCCGTCGCGCCGGGCCAGTTCGTGGCCCAGGGCCACCCGATCGCCGATGCCGGCGCCGCCGGCATCGTCTGCGGGAACCCGGGCGACCACCTTCACTTCGCCGTCGAGCCGACACCGCTCGACGGCCAGTCGGCGACCCGATCCGTGCAGATCCGCTTCGACGAGGCCGGCGAGCCCGCGCTCGGTACGGCGCCCGTGTCGGCGAACCACCCGCGCTACTCGGCGACGTACGTCGGCGGGAGCGAGTGGGTCGTCCTCGGCAATGCGGAGCACCACGCGACGACGGGCCTCTGGCGGAATACCGGCTGGGACTCGTGGTCACAGACGAACTCGCGCCTCGGGACCTTCGGACCTGAGCCGCCGCAGGATCACCCCAGCGTCCTCACTGGGACGAACCGCGTCGGCCAGAGCCAGGCCACGGTCGCACCCGGTGAGGTCGCGAGCTATCCCTTCGACCTGATCGGGCCAACGACCCCCGGCATCTACCGCCTGTACCTGCGGCCGGTGATCGACGGGATCACCTGGATGGAGGACCAGGGCGTGTTCTGGCTGGTGGACCGGCGATGAGGCGCCTGACGCCGCTCGCCGCACTGCTCGCGGGCGCCATCGGGATCGCCGCGCTCGGTGCCACCGCATTCGCCGCGACACGCGGCCCGGCTGGCCCGACGACCGCATACGCGAGCCAGACCCTCGGCTACTCGGTCCAGCTGCCCGCCCCGTGGCGGCGTTCGACGGTGCTGTCGGCCCTCGTGAACAACGGCAACCTGAAGCTCGGACACGAGGTCTTCACGATCCGGTCCATCGCCGACGAGGCCGGCGTGCTGAACGATCCGGGTCCGGGCGCGGCGTGGTCGTACGTCGCGGTCGTCGAGCAGTGGCGCGATCCGCTGGCGTGGACGCCGATGGCCTGGGCCACTGATCCCCTGCTCGCGGGGTGGGCCAAGGGCCAGGTCGTGGAGAACGCGACGATCGACGGCCACGTCGCGGCGAAGGTCACGAACGGACCGCGCTTCTCGGTCGCGTAC
>DATCOR010000260.1:0-10772 GCA_036564585.1 Candidatus Limnocylindria bacterium
CAGTGGAACCGGTCCTCCGGGGCCGACCAGGGCACCGCGCACCCGAGGTGGGTGCACTTGCGGTATGCCGCGACGATCCCGCCGGCTGGATGGATCAAGAAGAAGTGACCCTGGCGGAAGAGGATCGGGGCGTCGTTGGTCTCGGCGAACGTCGCGAGCACGTCGGACCTGCGGCCGACGTTCACCGGCACGCCCAGGCCGACGATCTTGCGGACCTGCATGAACGGCACGATCGAGCCGACGACCTCCGCGCCGGCGAGCCCGAGCGCGCCGAAGAAGCCGTAGCGGAGCAGGCGGCGGCGATCGATCCGCGGCGCTGGGCGGGTGCGGATCACGGCGGCACCTCCTACACGGCCGTAGTAGGCGTTCCCGCGCCGAAGTCAAGCCCGGAGGCTACGGGTTGAGCTGGGTCCCCTCGCCGACTGGAGCGGGCACCTCGATGTCGACCACCCAGCGCACCGAATTCGCGCACGGGCACGCGCCGCCCACGCGGGCGAGCCGCGGCATCGACTTGAGCGCGTTCTCGAGCGGCACCGTGCCGCTCGCGACGCCCCGCTGCAGCTCGGCCCAGTGCTTCACGTCGATCGACGCGAGGTACGCCTCCGGCAGGTGATCGCGCACGTGCTCGATGTATCGCTCGACGTCGTCGAACTTTGCGCCGTCGATGCCGATCATCTGGAACGCGTATTCACCGCGGCGGCGGAAGAATCCCGCATGCGGGAGCTTCAGCAGGTCCTCGTCCCACGAGAGCCCGTCGATCGTGGCACGGTCCGCCTTCACGCGCGCGTACAGGGCGTCCGCGCCGTCCCGTGACAGCTGCGGGAACCGCGCCCGCACGTAGCGCTGGTTGATGTCGTCGAGCATCCGATCGACCTCGGCGATGTACTCGTCCTGCGCGACCTTGTTCGTCTTGTCCTTGAGGCCGAGCCGTACGTTCGTCTTCCCGCCGCGCTCGTCGCCGAACATCTCGAGCCCCCGGCCGTACCACTTGTAGACCGCACGCTGCATCGCCGGCATGGTGATGAGCGCCTCCGGCTGCGCCGCGGCCTCTGCCCACCGGCGCATCGGGATGACGCCGGCGGCGAGGTGGAACGCCTCCTCGCGCAGCATCGGTGGCATTGACGCGGCCATCGGCTTGTACGCATTCACCTTCTGCATCGTGAGCTGGTACTTCCCCACTCGATCGATGAACGCGGCGAACACGACGTTGTCGACGAAGCTGTCGTACTCGAGGTTGAACGCCGCCAGCACGTGCGAGCCGGTCTTCATCGACAGGATCTCTTCGACCATGTCCTGTGGCTTCGTGTCGGTCACCGGCGACCAGTCCGCGGATGTCAGCAGATGGATCATCTGATAGCCGTGGCGGAGCTCCTCGGCCATGACGCGAAGCACCCAGGCCTGATCCTGCGGATCGCTGGCGCGCGCGAGCGTGGCCTGGTGCTGCTGGATCGAGCCGAACTCGGTCGAGGCCTGGGCGCGAATGATCGCGAGCAGCTCCTCGGCAGCCTTCGGATCGAGCTCCTTCGGGACGACCGCCTTGGGTTGACCGGCGCGTTCGCCGACCTCGATCTGGTCGGGCATGTTCTGCTGGATGCGCGCGCACAGGCAGAAGGCATCGTCCTTCGGGAAGTAGGTGTCCCACTGGTCCGCCAGGCGCGGGAAGTCCGGGAAGTTGTGCCGCTGCCAGTGCAGGACGGCGTCGTGGTACTGCCGCGGTAGCTGGTGCTGCTGGTCGCTCATTCGGCACCTTTCGGTGCGGTCCCGGTCACATGAACAAGTCTAGGCGCCGCGCTAGAGGCGCTTCTCCAGCGCCGTGACCGAGGCGGGCGTGAACTGCATCGCTTTCAGGAAGCCGGCGATGTCCGTGTCGGCGGACGCGACCATCGTCCGGGCGATATGCGCGCCCTGATCACGGAAGTGCGCCAGGAGCGCGTCGATGAGCTTGCGGCCAAGGTCGCGGCCGCGCACGTCAGGATCGACGCCGAAGAACTCGATCCACCCGGTCGGCTCCTCGAGCCCGAACTCGCCGCCCCGGACCTCACCCATCATGAAGCCGGCGACCGAGCCCTTGACCTCGGCGACCTGCGACGACTCGGCGTCGCGCCGGATGTAGTAGCTGACCCGCTGCTCCCAGACCTCGGGCCGATACTGCTTGGTGATGCGCTCGTCGATGCGCGTGATGCCCTCGATGTCGAGCTCGGTCATCGGTCGGATCCGGACGTCGTCGGCCACGCGGCGGAGGATAACCGCGGCTGTGCTCGCGATGTCCGCGCTCCTCGCAGCCTGCTCTGCGGCACCGCCGTCAACGGCGATCGCGTGCGGATCGCCGACCGCGCTCGAGCCGTACCCGACAACGCCCGAGCTCACCGGGGCACCGATCGGGCCATTGCTGATCCGCGGGCCGTACGCCCCAGGGGCCACCGACGCGACTGCCCTCGGCTTTGTCAGAGGCCGGCCGTACAAGATGATCGTGCTCGTCGCTCGCGACATGGATACCGACATCGCCCTGACCGGCGTTCGCTGCGTCGACGGCCAGCCTCTGCGCTTCTACCTCAACAAGGGCGCTGGCCCGTGGCGCCTGGGGCCCTCGAGCACGCCGGTCCCGGATGAGGTCATGGCGTCGACCGGCGACCTGCGCGCGATACTGCCGCGGATCGACGCGGCGCCCACGAGCGGTAGCACCGGCTACAACGGCTACATCCTGTTCCCCACAGCCGGCGCGTATCGGATCGAGGGGTTCGCCGGGGACCACACGCTCGGCCAGGTCACGCTCTTCGTGAGCGAGGAGCCGTACCCAGCCAGTCAGTAACGGCGGCCAAGCGAGGTCACGTTTGGGATCAACGACGTGTCTGCCGACGCCATTTGGCTGCCCCGTACGGGACGCGGACATCCGTCAGGTGCAGTAGGGCTTCCGGCCCGAGATCAGAAACCTCAATGGATGCAGGCGGTTCCGCTCGTATGGTCGCTTGGTGGTAATACGAGCGCTGACCGACCTGTCCGTCCAGTGACCAACTCGCGGCTGGGTGAGCGGACACCGGCATCCTTCGGGAGTGCCAAACCTGACCAGCCAGCCCCTCCGGTTACGCCTCCTTTACGTGTTCGTTACCGCGGCGCTCTCCGCGCTCGCCTTCGGCGGGCCGGCGAACGCCGACGGTGGCACTGGGACCGCGCCGGCGCGCGCGGTGCCGCTCGCGCGGGCCCTGCCGCGGACCTTCGCCTCGTACGACACCCTCATCGCGACCGCCACGGCCGTCGCCAACGACCAGGCCACCCTGTACGCCCAGCTCGTCGCGACGCAGAACGAGCACGATCTCGCGAGCTCGCTCCTCGCGAGCGTCGCCGACCCGCGGGTGCGAGGCGGATTGGTCCGGACCGAGAGGAACGTGAGCGACGAGCCCACGATCGCCGCCCTTCGTTCCGAGGTCGCGGTGACCAGCGCCACCCAGGCACAGCTGCTCGCGAACGGGGCGATTGCGACCGCACCGTCGACCACCTGGACGCTGCCGCTCGTCGGCGAGATGAGCCAGCCCTTCGGCCCAACGACCTTCGGCATGGAGCCGGCCCGCCTGTACCAGGGCACGTACTACGCGCACTTCCACGACGGCGTCGACATCCTGGCCGCCGCGGGCACCCCGATCGTCGCGCCGGCACGGGGCCGGGTCGTCTTCGTCGGGCAGATGATGGACGGTGCCGAGGTCGTCGTGCTGGCGCACGACAACGGCCTCGTCTCCCTGTACGCACACCTTCAAATGGGGCCGCTCGCGCCGTCGATCAAGGCCGGCGACATCGTCCAGGCCGGCGACCGCATCGGTGCGGTCGGGCTGACCGGGATGACCACCGGCTATCACCTCCACTGGGCTGTTTACCAGGGCGGCCTCCCGATCGACCCAATGGGGACGCTCCCGGTGCCCGCGCCACCGGTCGCGTCGCCCGTCACGTCTCCCGCTCCGCCGGTCACGCCGGCCGCTCCGCGCATCAGCCCGGCCACGCCGGCCATTCCAAATCCGATGGGCGTTCCGGCCACGTCGGACGCGCTCCGCCGCCTCCTCGGCGGATAGTCCCGGGTCCGCGCGGCCCTACGGGCCCCGCCGCGTCTCCAAGAATGCGACCAGATCCGCCAGCTCCGCTGTCGTGAACGAACCCGCGAATGACGGCATCGCCTGGCCCTTCCCATTGAGGATCGTCGTCACGATCTGATCGCGCGAGAGGCGCGCGGCGACGTCCCCGAGCTCGGGACCCCGCCGCCCACCGGCCCCCCCGATCTGGTGGCAGGCGAAGCAGTCCTTCTGCACGAAGAGCTGCGCCCCGGCGGTCTCCGGCGCACCCAGGCCACCCAACACGGCCGCCGGGAGCGACGCGCCTTCCGTGGAGACCGGGACCCAGCTCGACGCGAAACCCGCCGCGGTCAGCGCGCCGTACACGAGCACCCCGAGCCCGACCGCCGCCGTGGCCATCGGCCGACGTGACACGTGTCGTTCACCCCTCGGCCGGATGAGCGGGAGCAGGAACAGGAATCCGAATGCAAGCGCCGGCAGACCGATGATCACGAGCGACTCGAGGCCCTTGGGGATGATCGCGAGCAGCGCGAAGTAGCCGATGAAGTACCAGTCGGGCCGCGGGTCGGCGACGATGATCGTCGGGTCCGGTGGCTTGCCGAGCATCGGCGCGCCGGCAATGACGGCAAGCACCACGACGATCACGACCGCGACGAACGACACGACCGCGTCGCGCACCGCCGCGTCGGGGTAGAACGGGATGCCGCGGCGCAGGAGCTCCTGGTATCGCGAGAGGTACGTGCGCGTGTCGACGCGCTCCCCGGGGACCGGCGGCTCGCTGATGCCGCGCTTGATGACCAGATAGAGGTGCACGCCGATGAGCCCGAAGATCGCGGCCGGGATGAGGAACACGTGGGTCGCGTAGAACCGGGTCAGCGTCGCGCCGCCCACGTTCTGCCCGGCCACGACGAGCGTCGCGAGGAAGCCGCCGATGATCGGCGCCCGCGCGGCCTGCTCGGCCGCGACGACGATGGACCAGAACGCGTCCTGGTCCCACCGCAGCAGCTGGCCGGTGAACGCCATGGCGAACGTCGCGAGCAGGAGGAGCGAGCCGCTCATCCAGTTCGCCTCGCGCGGGAACTTGTACGAGCCGAACAGGAACACCTGCGTCATATGGACGAGGACGAGCACGACCATCGCGCCGGCGCCGAAGTAATGGATCCCGCGCACCACGCCACCGAGGGTGGCCTGGCCGCTGATGAACTGCAGCGATTCGTACGCGCTGTTCGGCGCGGGCACGTACGTCATCGCCAAGCCCACGCCGGTGACGACCTGCACGATGAACATCGCGAGCGTCGCGCTCCCGAACACGTACCACCAGCCGACCCGGCCCTCGAGCGCGGCCGGGACCGGATGCGTGAGCACGGCGCCGACGGAGTCTTCGAGCTCGAAGCGCAGACCGAGCCATCGACCGGTCGCGCGAACGATCCGGCTCACGGTGCCCCGCCGCCGGGTGTCGACAGGCGCTGCGTTTTCACCATCAGCTTCCCGCCATCGATGCGCCACTCGCGCTCGAACAGCGGTCGCGGAGGCGGACCGCCGGCCACGGTGCCGTCCTCGTAGTACACGCCGCCGTGGCACGGGCAGAGGAACAGCTTCGCCTGCGACCGCCAATCGACCGGACAGCCGAGGTGCGTGCAGTTCACGTTGAAGACCTGGAAGCTGCTTTCGGACACGCTCCGGACCCAGAGCGCGGTCTTCGCCGTCTGGCCGGCCCACGCGAGCGGGCTCGGATCGTCGAACTGGACGAGCGTGGTCGTGCCCGGCTGGAACTTCGCGGTGTCGCCGACCGGGACATACGTGTCCTGCTCGCGTTCGAAGAGCGGCGCGATGAGGTAGCCGACGATCGGGACTCCGACCAGCGCGGCGATCGCGCCGGAGAGGCCGATCGTCACCCGCGAGAGGAACTTCCGGCGATCCATCAGGCGCCCCGGACCGTATCGATGATCCACGCCGTAAGCGCGAACACTGCGAGCAGCGCGCCGCCGGCGAGCACGACGGGATGCGTGATCACGCCGGCGCTGGCGATCGACACGCCGAGCGCGAGCGTGACCGGCCAGATCGAGGGCCGCGCGGCGTGGCCCTCGGTCACCCGAGGGCCGTCCCGACGTACACGACGGCGAACACGACGACCCACACGGCGTCCACGAAGTGCCAGTACATCGCGATGCCCTCCCATGCGGTCTGCCCCACCCGGCTCGGACGTGCGGACGAGGCCGCGAACAGGGTCGCGAGCAGGACGAGCCCGACGAGCACGTGCACCGCGTGCAGTCCGGTGAGCGTGAAGAACGTCGTCCCGAACATCTCGGACCCCGGCCGGAGGCCCGCGCCGAGCAGCCGGGCGTACTCGAGGCCCTGACCCGCGAGGAACGCGGCGCCCAGCAGGGCGGTCAGGCCGAGCCACGCGCGCGAGCGCCGTCCCGCCGCGAGGCCCATCGTGCCGCTCGAGGCGAACAGCAGGACGCTGAACAGCGCGGTCCGGCCGATGTCGAGCTGCGCTTTCGCCGTGGCGAGACCCTGCTCGCGGAACACGACGAATGCGATGACGACGCTGAGGAAGAACAGCGACTCCGATCCGATGAACAGCGCGATCCCGACCAGGTTGCGATCGCGAGTGAAGGGCAGCGCGTTCGCCTGCGCGCTCATACGGGGTCCAGCCGGTCCGGGTGCTTGCGATCCCAGAGCGGGCGCGTGCCCCGGACCCGCGGGACAGCGTCGAAGTTGTAGGACGGCGGGGGCGACGGCGTGCTCCACTCCAGCGTGAACGCGTCCCACGGATCGTCGCCGGCGCGCTCGCCCGTTCGAATGCTCCGCCACACGTTGACCGTGAGCGCGATCGCGCCCGCGGCGATCAGGAACGAGCCGATGGTCGACACCAGGTTCGGCAGATCCCAGCCCATCCCCGGCGGATACGTCCAGACCCGTCGCGGCATGCCTTCGATGCCGAGCAGATGCATCGGCAGGAACGCGAGGGTGAGGCCGACCAGGGTGAGCCAGAAGTGCACGAGGCCGAGCCCGTGGCCGAGGAGCCGGCCGGTCACTTTCGGGAACCAGTAGTAGAGGCCCGCGAACACGGCCATCATCGTGCCGCCGAACAGCACGTAGTGCAGGTGCCCGACGACGTAATAGGAATCGGTCGTGTAGAGGTCGATCGGGACGACCGCGAGCGACACGCCGGTGAGCCCGCCGATGACGAACGTCGCGATGAACCCGATCGCGAAGACCATCGGCATCGCGAGCCGGATCCGCCCGCGCCACATCGTCGCGAGCCAGTTGAAGACCTTCACGCCGGTCGGGACGGCGATGAGCATGCTCGTCGCGGAGAAGAACGCGTTCTCGGCGTCGCCGAGACCGACGGCGAACATGTGGTGCGCCCAGACCCCGAACGACAGGAAGCCGATCGCGATGCCCGACGCCGCGACGAACCGGTAGCCGAACAGCGGCTTGCCGCTGAACACCGGGATGATCTCCGAGATCATGCCGAACGCGGGCAGCACGACGATGTACACCTCGGGATGGCCGAACGACCAGAACAGGTGCTGCCACAACGTGGCGTTCCCGCCGCCGGCCGGATCGAAGAACCGTCCACCGAGCTGCCGGTCGACGAGGAGCATGACGAGCGCCGACGTGAGGATCGGATACGCGGCGATGATCAGCACGCTCGTGATGAGGACCATCCAGGTGAACATCGGCGCGCGGCCCATCACCATGCCCGGGCACCGCATGAGCAGGATCGTGACGGCGAGGTTGATCGCGCCGATGATCGAGCCGGCGCCGGAGACGGCCAGCCCGAAGATGTACCAGTCCATCCCGCTGCCCACGGCGTGGGCCGGCTCGGTCAGCGGCGCGTACGCGAACCAGCCCGCGTCGGGCGCTCCGCCCGCGACGAAGCTCAGATACAGCAGGACGCCGCCGAACAAGGTGAGCCAGAACGAGAGCGCGTTGAGGCGCGGGAACGCGACGTCCTCGGCGCCGATCTGCAGCGGCACGACGTAGTTCGCGAAGCCGATGAGCATCGGGATCGCGACGAGGAAGATCATCGTGATCCCGTGCATCGTGAAGACCTGGTCGTACGTGCTCGGATCGAGGACGTGCTCGCCCGGCGTCGCGAGCTGCACGCGGAGCAGCAGTGCCTCGAGCCCGCCGATCGCAAGGAACGCGATGCCCAGGAGCACGTACAGGATGCCGATGTCCTTGTGATCGACCGTTCGCAGGACGCCCGCGGTCGCGAAGGCGCCCGGCCGCCGCACAAGCGCGGTCGCGGTCATTTGAGGCTCTCCAGATACGCGACCACCGCATCGAGGTCGGCGCTCGAGAGCGGCACCCTCGGCATGAGCGCGCCGGGCTTGTAGCGCTGGGGGTCGCCGATCCACGCGCGCAGCGCGTCCGCCGTGTTCGCGAGCACGCCGCCGGCGATCGTCGTGCGTGAGCCGACGTGCGTGAGGTCCGGTCCGATCGGCGTTCCGGCGACCTGACCCTGCACGACATGACACGAGGAGCACACCGCGGACCGGACGACCTCGAGACCCCGTCCGGCGGCGCCCGACGCCGGCGCGCTCTGCGCGGCGAGCCAGCGGTCGAAGACGGCGCGCGGCTCGGCCACGACGAGCACCCGCATCCACGCATGCTCGAGGCCGCAGAACTCGGCGCACTCGCCGGAGAACGTGCCAGCGCGCGCGGTGAACAGGCGCATGACGTTGCGCTGGCCGGGTACGACGTCGGACTTCGCACCGAGCTCGGGGACCCAGAGGTCGTGGATGACGTCGGCCGAGCTCAGGTCGAGCTCGATGGGAATGCCGACGGGGATGTGCAGCTCGTTCGCCGTGACGGCGCCGCCGGCGTAGCGGAACTCGAACCACCACTGATGTCCGATCACGTCGACGTGGAGTGGCGGCTCGAGGCTGCCGAATGTCGCGCCCTGGCCGATCTGTCCGAGGGTGACGAGGCTGAGGGCGAAGATGATCGCGAGCAGCGCGAGCGGTGCGGCGGTCCAGGCGATCTCGAGCCCGCGGTGGCCGTGGATCTGGGTCGCGGATCCGGTTCGCACGTCGCGGTAGCGGACGGTGAAGACGATGAGCGCGACCAGGACCCCGGCGAAGATGACGGCGGCGATGGCACCGACGACGAGCGAGAGCACGACGATCGGCTCGAGGGAGCTCGCCATCGGCGCCACCGTAGCCGCGATGGGAGCGAGCGCAAATCGGGGCGCCCACCGAGGGCGCCCCGATCGCGGTCTGTGGCTAGGCGGCCGTGCGGGCGACGCGGCGGCCGCGGGTCAGGATCAGCCCGAGCGCGAGGGCGACGAGAGGGATCCAACCGAACACGAGCATCCAGATCGCCGCGTCCGCGAACCCGCGGAGCACGGCGGCCAGCGTGGCGAATGCCTGGGCCACGGTCTTGGACGGGTCCCACGTTCCGCTCGGCGTGCCGACCGGGGCGATCGCCGGGCTGACCGACACGGTGATCGTCGAGAACTGCGTGCGCGAGTTGATGGAGTTGACCTGTCCCTGGAGCTGCTCGATCTGCGTCCGGACGTTCGAGAGCGCCGCGTCGACCTTGAGGATCTCATCGACGGTGGCGGCGCGGGTGAGCAGCGCGTTGTAGCGATCCTCTTCGGCCTGCTTCGCGGCAAGGCGCGCCTTGAGGTCGACGAACTGGTCCGATACGTCCTGCCCGTTGACCGTGGACGACGTCACGTCCGCGTCGAGCGCACGGAGCCGGCGGAGCGCCTCGGTGAACTGCGCGGACGGCACCCGGAGCGTGAGGCTCGCGACCCGATCGTCCTTGGTCCCGCTTTCGTTGAGCCCGATCACGTCGCCGCCGAGGTCCGTGGCGACGGCCTGGGCTTTCTCGGCCGTCGCCCACGGGTCTGTCGCCTTCATCGCGATGTTCGCCGTCAGGATGATCGAACGCGTCGGATCGAACGCCTGCGGGACCGGCACGCCGTTGCTGCCGGTCTCGCTCGTCTGCGGCGGAGCGCCGACCGCGACGCCGGACTTGGCGATCCCGACCGCCCCGTCGGTGGCCGTGCCACCGAACGCCGGGCCGGCGGTGCCACCACCCGAAGTCGCATTTTGGGCCGCGCATGCCGCGAGGAGGAGGACCGCCGGAAGGACCCAGAGGAGCCGTTTCATCACGTACCTGCCTTCTCCGGGGCGTGCCCGGCAGCTAGGTAGACGTGGCTAGGGCCCGGTCGGTTCCCAACGGGACCCGAACAGCTCCCGGGCGGCCGACCGGACCGTCGCGGCGAGCGCCGCCAGGTCGGCGCCGCGCTCCGCGGCGATGGCCGCGTAGGTCAGCGCCACGTACGCCGGCTCGTTCCGCTCGCCCCGGTGGCCCTCCGGTGCCAAGTACGGCGCGTCGGTCTCGACGAGCAGCGCATCGGTGGCCCGCGCCGCCGCGCGGAGCGCGCGGTTCGCGCGGTACGTCGTCGGCCCGGCGAACGACGGAACGAGCCCGACCGCGCGCCACGCCGGGAGCTCCTCGGGGCCCTCGCTGTAGCAATGCAGCTGGCCACGCACGGTCCGGCCGGCGAGGAGCGCTCGCACCTCGGGCCCGGCATCGCGCACATGCACGACCACGGGAAGCCCCAGGTCCTCCGCGAGGTCAAGCTGCCGGAGGAACGCGCGTTCCTGCACGTCGCGGGGAGCGCTCCGGCCGGAGAGATCGATCCCGATCTCGCCGATCGCGACGACCCGCTGATCGGAGGCGAGCCGG
>DATCOR010000301.1:0-8330 GCA_036564585.1 Candidatus Limnocylindria bacterium
TCGGCATCCAGAACAAGCCGGCGCCGCAGCCGGCAGAGGCCGCGAAGGCGGCGGCTTAGAGCCCGAGTGGCTTCAGCGCGTCGGCGAGCTGCTTGCGATGCTCGGCGGTCTCGAAGTCCAGCAACGGATTCGACGGCAAGAGGTGCTCGGTGACCGCGTTTCCCTTGCGGACGTAGATCGCGGGGTAGAGCTCACCGGCTGGATTCGCCTCGACGGCCACGGCGACGCCATCGGTCCCGTCGCTGTCGACGAACAGCTGGAGCGGCAGGATCCCGTCGTCGATGATCCCGCGCGCCGGGTCGACCAGGATCGTGCGCGAGAGATACGACTTCTGGTGCCAGAGCTCCGGCGCCCGGGTCACCTCGCGCAATAGATAGGAGAGGACCTCGTCCGCCGCAAGCTGCGGTCGGGCGGGATCGACGCCGAAGTACTTCTGCGCGATGTGGCGGGCGAGGATCCGGGCGTTGTAACGGTGGCCGTGGACCGCGCCCGAGCTGCTCGGGAGCCCGTGCTTCTTGAGGCCCGGCGCGCCGCGGGTCGCAGTACCGGCGAAGTACATGTTCGGGACGCCGATGCTCTCGAACATCGCGGTCTGAGACGGGATCCGCTCGCGGCCCGCGACGGGCACGCCGAGCTCGGGCAGGTCGCCCAGCGGCGGCGTGAATCCGGTCGTCGCGATCACGTCGTCGACCTCGAAGATGAGCGCCCCGCCGCCGTCGCTCCGGGACGTGCGGACCCGGAAGCCATTGGCGGTGCGGTCGACGCCGTCGATCGAGGCGTTGACGAGCACGACGCCACCGCCGAGCACGTGGTCCTCATACGGCTGGACGTAGCGCGCGCGCACGCCGACGAGCGATCGCGTCACCACCGACAACGCGACGGGCCGCGGCGACGCGAGGACGATCTGCTTGGCCCACGGGAGGAATCCGTTGGCCAGCTCGAATGCGGAAACCTCCTTGCCGATGATGAGGATCCGTTTCCCGGCGTACGTCTCGGGTGCACGCGTGTCCGCGTAGTGCGGGACCGCGTCCATGCCGGGGATGTCCGGCTTCCACGGCTGGGCGATCCCGAACGCGAACACCGGCACGCGGCAGCGGTACTCGCCATCGCTGGTCTCGAGCACGAAGCCGTCGCCCTCGCGGCGCGTGCCGGTCCACCGGCAGCCGTAGCGGACGGCGATGCCCCCGTCGCGGGCGAAGGTCGCGAGGTTCTGCTCCATCTCCGCGCGCGCGGGGAAGTACGACGTCCCATCCATGAGCCCCGGCTGCAGCGCGCGGAGCCGGTCCTCCTCGCCGATGAGCGAGTTCCAGTCGTATCGCTCGTAGTAGCGCGTGCCTCGTGCCTCGGGCGCGTACGGCTTCGTCCACGAGAGCAGGCGTTGGAAGAAGGGCCACTTGCGGAACATGCCGCCGGGCGACGGATCCGCGGAGATGACCGCATGCGATACACCGGCCCGGGCGAGCGAATACGAAAGCTGCAGCCCGCCGGGTCCGCTGCCAACGACGACCACCGGGTATTCGCCGGGCGGGTGGACGGAGGCTACGTCCGCCAGCTGGTCGCCTTCTGGAGCTTGCGAGCCTCGGCCTTCAGCATCCGGTAGAGCACCGTCGGGTGCGCGAGCATGAAGCCCTCGAGGTCCGGGCCGGCCACGATCGCGCAGCGAAGGACGTGCATCGCGACGATGTCCGCGACCGGAGGCTCGCCGAGCAGCGCGGAGATCTCGCCGAAGAACTCGCCGCGGCCGAGAGTGCCGTACTCCTTGCCGCTCACCCGGATGGTGGCCTCGCCCTCGAGGATGATGTAGAACGCCGAGCCGCTGATGCCCTGACGGATGATCCGCTCGCCTTCCGCGTAGCGGCGCTCCTCGACGATGTGGGCGATCGATTGGAGCTCCGCCGCGCCCACGTCCGCGAACAGCGCGATGCCGGCCAGGGTCTCGGTCAGGTCGCTCCGTGCCGTTGCCATCGAGCATGGTCTAACCGCCGTGCGGCCATGGTGGCAACCGGCATGCCCGCGGCGGACAATTCACCCGTGGCGACCGGCCCGCTCCCCCGCGGCACCCTGACCTTCCTGTTCACCGACATCGAGGGCTCGACCAAGCTGCTCAACGGCCTCGGCACGGATCGCTACCACGAGGTCCTCGAAGCGCACACCGACGCCCTGCGCGGCGCGTTCGGCAAGGGCCACGAGGTCCGGATCGAGGGCGACGCGCTGTTCATGGTGTTCGCGACCGCGCAGGACGCGCTCGAGGCGACGGCGAACGCGCAGCGCATCCTCGCGACGACCGCGTTCCCGCATGGAGCCGTCGTGCGCGTGCGGATGGGGATGCACACCGGTGAAGGCACCCCGGCCAGTGAGAAGGCCGGCGCGGACTACGTCGGGATCGACGTCCATCGCGCGGCGCGGATCGCCGCTGTCGCGCACGGCGGCCAGGTCCTCGCCTCGGCCGCGACCCGCATGCTCGCGGGCGCGGATCTGCCGCAGGGCGTGCAGCTGCGCGACCTCGGCGACCACCGGCTCAAGGATCTCGCGCAGCCAGAGCGGATCTACCAGCTCGTCATCGACGGCCTGCCGAGTGAGTTCCCGGCGCTCCGCACGTTGGACCGTACCCCGAACAACCTCCCGACGCAGATCACGACGTTCATCGGCCGCGAGGCCGAGATCCGCGACGGGCTCAAGCTCCTTGACGGCACGCGCCTTCTCACCCTCACCGGCCCCGGTGGCACGGGCAAGACCCGGCTGTCGCTGCAGCTCGCCGCGGAGGCGGCGGCAGCGTTCCCCGACGGCGCGTTCTGGGTGCCGCTCGCGCCGATCAGCGACCCCGAGCTGGTGCCGTCGACCATCGCGCACTCGCTTGGCGTGCAGGTGAGCGGCAGCGAGCTTCCGATCGACCGGGTCACGGAACACCTGCGCGACAAGACGCTCCTGCTCGTGCTCGACAACTTCGAGCAGATCCTCGGCGCCGCGCCAACGGTCTCGACGCTGCTCGACGCGGCGCGCGGCGTCAAGGTGCTGACGTCGAGCCGGGCGCCACTCCGGATCTCGGGCGAGCAGGAGCTTCCGGTGCCGCCGCTCGAGCTGCCCGATCCGGAGCGGCTGCCGTCCATCGAGGTGCTCGCGCAGTCCGATGCGGTGCGGCTGTTCATCGAGCGCGCGCGCGCGGTGAAGCCGGACTTCGTGGTCACCGCGGAGAACGCCGCATCGGTCGCCGAGATCGTCTTCCGGCTCGACGGCCTCCCGCTCGCCATCGAGCTCGCCGCGGCGCGGATCAAGATCCTCACGCCGCAGGCCATGCTCCCGCGCCTGGGGCAGGGGCTCGATCTGCTCACGAGTTCCGGCCGCGACCGGACCGATCGGCAGCGCACGCTCCGCGGCGCGATCGCATGGAGCTACGACCTGCTCGATCCGGGGATGCAGCGGCTCTTCGCCCGGTGCGCGGCCTTCGTCGGCGGCGTGCAGCTCGAGCAGCTCGAAGCGGTCTGCGGACCGTCCAGTGAGATCGGCCGCGAGCCGCTGGAGGGCGTGAGCGAGCTGGTCGACCAGAGCCTGCTGCGGCAGATCGAGGTCGACGGCGAGCCGCGGTTCCGGATGCTCGTCACGATCCGCGACTACGCGCTCGAGCGCCTGGTCGAGCGGGGCGAGGCGGCGGACCTGCGAGCGCGGCATCTTGCGGCGTACCAGGTACTCGCCGAGCGCGCGCGGCCTGAGCTCCAGGGAACGGATCAGAAGCGCTGGCTCGATAGGGTCGAGCTCGAGCACGACAACCTTCGCGCGGCGCTCGAATTCGCGATCTCCGACGGCCGCGCCGATGACGCTGCGCGTCTCGTGTACGCCCTCTGGCGCTTCTGGCAGAGCCGCGGATACCTCCGCGAGGGCCGGAGCTGGGCCGAGCGCGCCGTCGCCGTAGGGGGCGGAACCCGTGAGCTCCGCTTGCGCGCGCTCGAGGCCCTCGGCGGGCTCGTCTACTGGATGGGCGATATCGCGATGCTCACGCACTACGGTGCGGCGCTCGACCTCGCGCGCGAGATCGGGGACAAGAATGAGATCGCGCTCGCTGCCTACAACCTGTCGTTCGCCTACACGGTCCCGACCGGCGATATGGTCCACGGTCGCGTCCTCCTCGAAGAGGCGCTCGGGCTGTTCCGCGAGCTCGGCGACGGTGCGGCGATCGGACGGGCGTCCTTCGCGCTGTCGAACGTGGTCTCAGGCGGCCAGGGCCACAGCCGCGAGGACCTGTTGTTCGCGAAGCAACGGGTCGATGAGGCGCTCGAGCACCATCGGAAGCTCGCGAACCAGTTCGACCTCGCATGGGACCTGCATATGGCCGGGCTCGTGGATCTCAAGCTCGGCGACCTTGCGAGCGCGCGCGCGCAGTGGGCCGAGGCGACGCGCCTGTTCGACGCGGCAGGCGACATCAGCGGGATCATGCTCATGCTGAGTGACTTCAGCGAGCTCGCCAAAGCGTCGGGCGATCTCGAACGTCACGACGTGCTGGTCGGCGCGTGGGCGGCCCTCGCTCGGAAGACCGGCATCGGACTGACCGCGATGTTCGGGCAGACGGAGGATCGTGCGCAGCCGGAAACGATCCCAGCGGAGCGGCAGCCGGCCGTGGAGCGCGGAATCGCGATGAGGCTCGATGACGCGGTCGCGTACGCGCTTGCCACGGAGCCCGTGAAGACCGCCTGACCTGCGCGGCGATATCCTCGCCATCGAAGGAGATCGAATGCTCGCTGTAAAGGACAAGGCCTACTCGAATACCCACGTCGTGGCGTGGGTCAACGAGATGGCGAAGATGTGCCGGCCCGACCAGCTCTACTGGTGCGACGGATCCGCGGACGAGGCGAAAGCGCTCCTCGACGAGGCGATCGCCACCGGTGTCCTGATCCCGCTCAACCCCAAGAAGCGCCCGAACTCCTATCTCCATCGCTCCAACCCGAACGACGTCGCGCGTACCGAGGAGCTCACGTTCGTCTGCACGCCGACGAAGGCCGAGGCCGGGCCGACGAACAACTGGATGGAGCCGGCCCAGGCGTATCGGAAGCTCGCCGGCATCTTCGACGGCTCGATGAAGGGCCGCACGATGTACGTGGTGCCCTACGTCATGGGCGCCTCCGATTCGCCGTTCGCGAAGGTCGGCATCGAGCTCACCGATTCGATCTACGTCGTGCTCAACATGCGGATGATGGCCCGGATGGGCACGGTCGCGCTCGACCGCCTTGGCACGTCCGACACCTTCGACCGTGGCCTGCACTCCGTCGCCGATTGCGATCCTGAGCGCCGTTTCATTTGCCATTTCCCGCAGGACGACACGATCTGGTCGGTCGGTTCGGGCTACGGGGGGAACGCGCTCCTCGGCAAGAAGTGCCTCGCCCTGCGGATCGCGAGCTACCTCGCGAACGACGAGGGTTGGCTCGCCGAGCACATGATGCTGCTCGAGGCCGAGAGCCCCGAAGGGGAGACGCACTTCGTCGCCGGCGCATTTCCGAGCGCCTGCGGGAAGACGAACCTCGCGATGCTCATCCCACCGCCGGCCCTCGACGGTTGGAAGATCCGGACGATCGGCGACGACATCGCGTGGATGCGCGTCGGTGACGACGGCCGCCTGTACGCGGTGAACCCCGAATTCGGCTTCTTCGGCGTCGCGCCGGGCACGAACTACCACACGAACCCGAACGCGATGCGAATGCTCGAGCGCAATGCGTTCTTCACCAATGTCGCCCTGACCGAGGACAACGACGTGTGGTGGGAGGGCATCGACGGCGACGTCCCGGAGCGCCTGACCGATTGGCACGGGCGGCCCTGGACGAAGGGCTCGCGCGAATACGCCGCGCATCCGAACAGCCGGTTCACCGTGCAGATGAAGAACAACCCGGCGCTTTCGCGGTTCGCCGACGATCCGAAGGGCGTGCCGATCTCGGCCATTCTTTTCGGCGGCCGCCGCTCGACGACGGTTCCCCTCGTCCTCCAATCCTTCAACTGGCCACACGGCGTGTACCTCGGCGCGACCGCGGGCTCGGAGACGACCGCGGCCATCACCGGCGCGGTCGGCGTCATCCGGCGGGACCCCATGGCGATGCTCGCGTTCTGCGGCTACGACATGGGCACGTACTTCGGTCACTGGCTCGAGATGTCGGCGCGCATCCCGGATCCGCCGAAGATCTTCATCGTGAACTGGTTCCGCAAGGACGCCGCGGGCAAGTTCCTCTGGCCGGGTTACGGCGAGAACATGCGGGTCCTCGAGTGGATCATCCGCCGTTCGACCAGCGGGGCGGGCGCGATCGAGACGCCCGTCGGCTGGACGCCGCGGCCGAGTGACCTCGACCTCACCGGCTTGGATCTCGCTCCCGAGCGCTTGACAGCATCACTGCGCGTCGATCCCGGCGAGTGGGCAGCGGAGCTCGGCACGCACGCGGATTGGTTCACGAAGCTCGGCGGCACCGTTCCCGCCGCGCTCGAGCTGCAGCGCAAGCTGCTGCTCACGTCGGTCGAGGCCGCCGGCTAGCCGATCGGGACCGGCGCGCCTCCGTCGTCTCGTCCGATACGCGCGATGACCAGCGCGAACACCATCGCGACCGGCAGCCCGAGGGCGACCGTTACGAGCATCGGCAGCCGCGCGTCCTCGTTGTACAGCGAGCCCGCCGCGATCCCACCGATGCCGAAACCGACCGCATACACGAGCTGGAACGTGGCGTAGCCGAGCGCGGCCCGCGCCGGCGGGACGATCCGCTCGAGCAGTGCGGCGAAGACCGGATTCGACGCGACGTTCGCGCCTGCGAGCACGAGGCCGATGGCGACGAGGATCCCGTTCGCCGCGAGGAGTGCCGCCATGGCGCAGCCGATCGTCAGCACGAGGGCGTTCAGGATCACCGCGGGCGCGGGGCCGTACCGGTCCGCCAGCCGGCCCGCGGCCGTCGAGAAGAGCGCCGATCCGACGCTGAGGCAGGCCACGTAGAGGCCGACCTGCTCGAGCGGCGAATCGACGACGTCGCGGATGTACACCGGCAGGAGCGGCGTCGGCAGGACCGCGACGAAGGCGCCGATCGGCGCGAGCGCGAGCAGGACCCAGAACGCGCGCGGGAATCGGGCGTCGCCGAGCAGGTGCGCGCCCTGTCCCGCGCCGAGCCCGAGCGTCGTGGCCGTCGAGAGCGCGAAGAACGCCGCGCCCGCGAGGATCGCCGCGCGCATCCCGAAACGCGCCGCGAGCGCTCCGGACAGCGGCGACGCGACGATGAACCCCACGAAGAACGATCCGTAGACCGCGCCCATCGCGCGGCCCAGCATGGCGCGCGGCGCGCTTGCCGACACGTGCGCGCTCATGACCGGGAGCGCCGCCGTGCCGGCCCAGTAGAGGATCGAGCTGGCGAACGACCACTCCCAGTGATCGAGCACGACGAGCGACGCGGCGCCGATCGTCCCGCAGATCCCGCTCGCCACGATGACGAGCCGCCGGCCGCGCCGGTCCGCGAGCGCACCGGCCGGGATCACCAGCAGGCCGCCGACGATGTTGCCGACGCCGAACACGAGGCCGATCTGTCCCGGGTCGGCGCCGAGGGTCCCAAGGTAGAGCGGCTGCAGCGGACCGACGAGCCCGAAGCCGAGTCCCCAGAGGATCTGCACGACGAGGAGGAGTCGCACGTCACGCGGCAGACGAGAGCTCGGTCCCACCACGGGTGAGACTATCGATGCGCGCGTAGTGTGGCCGAATGCCTTCGGCGAGCCGAACCCGCGTCCTGTTCTACACAGGTAAGGGCGGGGTGGGGAAGACGAGCGTGGCGGCAGCGACCGCGCTGCGCTGCGCGCGGCGTGGCGCTCGGACGATGGTCATCTCCACGGACCTCGCGCACTCCCTGGGCGACGCGTTCGACCGCGAGCTCGGCGCGGAGCCGATCCTGGTCGCGCCGAACCTCTGGGCGCACGAATCGGACGTGATGCACGAGGTCGCGAAGTCCTGGGGCGCGATCCAGGAGTACATCAAGACGATCTTCCAGTGGCGCGGGATCGACGACGTCCTGTCGGAGGAGATGAGCGTCCTGCCCGGCATGGACGAGCTCGCCGCGCTGCTGCGGATCATCGAGCATCACGACAGCGGGAAATACGACGTCATCGTGGTCGACGCCGCGCCGACCGGCGAGACCCTGCGCCTCCTGTCGCTGCCGGAGGCGTCGAAGTGGTGGCTCGAGCGGATCGTGCCGCTCCAGCAGAAGCTCACGAAGGTCGCCGGCCCGATCGTGCGGCGCATGATCGGGATGCCGATGCCGAGCGATGCGGTCTTCGCCGCCGGCGACCGGCTCTTCCGCCAGCTCGAGCACCTGCACGAGCTGCTCGTCGAT
>DATCOR010000307.1:0-2831 GCA_036564585.1 Candidatus Limnocylindria bacterium
CTCCTTATGAAACCGTGAAACATCAAACCGAGGGACGTACCGCCACGATCCGACGCCACTTGTGACACGCAAGTGCCTCACACTAGGGCCCGGCAAACTGCGCTTCTGATCCCTCGGATCTGTGCCTTCCTCGGTTGAGGCTTCCGCGCTTGTATCCAGCCGCGCAACCCGCCATCTTCCAGAGCTGTGCCAGAAGAAGCGCTCATCGTCCGCGGGGCGCGCGAGCACAACCTCCGCAATATTGACGTAACGATCCCCCGCGATCGCCTGACCGTCATCACCGGCCTCTCCGGCTCCGGCAAATCCTCGCTCGCCTTCGACACCATCTACGCCGAAGGACAGCGCCGATACGTCGAGTCGCTGTCGGCGTACGCCCGGCAGTTCCTCGGTCAGATGGAGAAGCCCGACGTCGATTTCATCGAGGGTCTCTCGCCGGCGGTCTCGATCGACCAAAAGGGCGCCACGCGCAACCCGCGGTCCACCGTCGGCACAGTGACAGAGATCTACGACCACCTGCGGCTGCTGTTCGCGCGGGTCGGCGTGCCGCATTGCCCGAACCACGGCATCCCGATCGTCGCCCAGCACGTCCAGGAGATCGTCGACCAGATCCAGTCGTACCCGGAGGGCGCCCGGCTCCTGATCCTCGGTCCGCTCGTGCGCGACCGGAAGGGCGAGCACCAGCAGCTCCTCGTGACGGCGCGGCGCGGTGGCTTCGCACGCGTGCGCGTCGACGGGTTCGTCCGCGACCTGTCCGAGGACATCGTCCTCGACAAGATGAAGAAGCACACCCTCGAGGTCGTGGTCGACCGGTTCGTCGTCCGCCGCGGCCCGGAAGCGGAATCCGATCGGTCGCGGCTCACCGACTCGGTCGAGACGGCGCTGCGGCTCGGCGAGGGTCTCGCGCTCGTCGCCGATGCCGACGCGAAGCTGCCCGACCGCCTGTTCTCCGAGCGCCTCGCGTGCCCCGAGGGCGACTTCTCGATCGGCGAGATCGAGCCGCGCACGTTCTCGTTCAACTCGCCGCATGGGGCGTGTCCCGCGTGCACGGGCATCGGGACGCGGCTCGAGCCCGATCCCGAGCTCATCCTCGCGAACCCGGACCTCTCGGTGCGCGAGGGTGCGGTGCTTCCGTGGCAGCGCGAGAAGAGCACCGCCGCGTACCGCATGGCGATCCTGGTCGCGCTCGCGCGGAAGGTCGGCTTTTCGCTCGACACGCCCGTGAAGGACCTGCCGAAGAAGGCGATCGATGCGATCCTCCACGGCATCGGCGGGCCGCTGAAGCTCTCGTACGAGAACCGGAGTGGCAACAAGCGGAGCTACGAGGTCGACTTCGAGGGCATCGTGGGCTGGGTCGAGCGCTCATACAAGGAAACGACGAGCGACTTCACGCGCCTCGATCTCGAGCGGTACATGAGCGAGCGGCCCTGCCCGGTGTGCGGCGGCGCGCGCCTCAAGCCCGAGGTGCTCGCGGTGAAGATCGGCGACAAGAACATCGTCGACGTGTCGCGGCTCTCCGTGCTCGAGGCGGTCGAGTGGTCCAACCTGCTCGATAAGGTGAAGGGTGGGCCGCTCGGCGTGCGCGAGCGGACGATCGCGCGCCAGGTGCTCAAGGAGATCCGCCAGCGGCTCGGCTTCCTGAAGGACGTCGGACTCGACTACCTCACCATCGACCGCGCGGCGACGACGCTGTCGGGCGGCGAGGCGCAGCGCATCCGCCTCGCGACGCAGATCGGGTCCGGCCTCATGGGCGTCCTGTACATCCTCGACGAGCCCTCGATCGGCCTGCACCAGCGCGACAACGCCCGGCTCATCCGCACGTTGCTGGGCATGCGCGACATCGGGAATACCGTGCTCGTGGTCGAGCACGACGAGGAGACCATCCGGACCGCGGACTGGGTCATCGACGTCGGTCCCGGCGCCGGCGAGCATGGCGGACACATCGTCGCCGAGGGACCGCTCGATGCGATCATCCGTTCGCAGCGGTCGGTCACCGGCGCGTACCTCTCCGGCCGGCGGCGGATCCAGGTGCCGCCACGGCGGCGCATGCCGAAGCACGAGGCGATCACCGTGCGCGGCGCGCAGCAGAACAACCTCAAGAACATCGACGTGCGCTTCCCGCTCGGGGTGTTCATCTCGGTGACCGGGGTTTCGGGCTCGGGGAAGAGCACGCTGGTGAACGACATCCTGTACCGCCGGCTGGCGCAGGCGCTCTCGAAGGCGAAGGACCGGCCGGGTGCGCACCGCGCGGTCGAGGGGATCGCGCACATCGACAAGGTCATCGACATCGATCAGTCGCCGATCGGCCGGACCCCGCGCTCGAACCCCGCGACGTACACGGGACTATTCACCCCGATCCGCGACCTGTTCGCGGCGATCCCCGAGGCTCGCCTGCGCGGGTACACCGCTGGCCGCTTCTCCTTCAACGTGAAGGGCGGCCGCTGCGAGGCGTGCGCCGGCGACGGGATCATCAAGATCGAGATGCAGTTCCTGCCGGACGTGTACGTGCCCTGCGAGGTGTGCGGCGGCAAGCGGTACAACCGCGAGGCGCTCGAGATCCACTACAAGGGCAAGAGCATCAGCGACGTCCTCGAGATGACCGTCGAGGAGGCGCTCGCGTTCTTCGCGAACGTGCCGGCCGTGGAATCGAAGCTCCGCACGCTGAACGACGTGGGGCTGAGCTACATCCACCTCGGCCAGCCGGCCACGACGCTGTCCGGCGGCGAGGCGCAGCGGGTCAAGCTCGCCTCCGAACTGCAGCGCCGCTCCACCGGCCGCACCATCTAGGTGCTGGACGAGCCCACCACCGGGCTGCATTTCGAGGACATCCGCAA
>DATCOR010000309.1:0-11385 GCA_036564585.1 Candidatus Limnocylindria bacterium
GGTGCGGGCCTCGCCGGTCGCGCGGTCCGCGATGCGCTCGAGGTACTCGACCTCGAACATCGCGTTCGCGAGGACCTGGGCCGGGCCGTCGTGCACGTCGCGATACAGCCGCTCGCGCTCGGCCTCGAGGCTCTCGAGGACGCGCTGCGCGACGGTGACGATCTGCTCCTGCTCGTCGTTGGGCTCGAGCTCGATGCCGGTGCCGCCGAGGTACGCGGCGCTCGATTCGATGTGGTTGATCGCAAGCTGCAGCTGCTTCAGTCGGCGGAACGCGCGCTGCGAGGCCTCGTCCGGCTCGCCCGACGCTTTGGACTGACCCTCGGCGCGCTTCGTGTAGGCCTTCTGGAACCGCTCGACCTGCTGGCGCAGCCGCCGGACTTCGCGCCGCAGCTGATCGACGATGAGGTCGAACTGACCATCAAGGTCGTCCTCGCGCGGAAGCTTCGCGGGAGTGCGCTCGTTCGTCTAGGCATCCTAGGGCTCGGCAGCCGGCCCTTAGGGCACGTCGATCAGGATGAAGGTGTCAGATGAGGCGCGGATGGGCCAGCCGAGGTCCCGGGCGCGCACGGCCACCGGATCGCTGGGCCGTACGAGGATCTGCCGGATGCCGCGCCGCGCGATGAGCTCGCGCCATCCCGGGTGGACGCCGACGACGGTCGAGTAGTCGTCCAGCACCGGACCGAGGAACGGAATGAGCCGGCCGTCGGCGAACACCGGCGTCCGTGGCGCGCTCCAGATGAGGTAACCGCCCCAGTCGTACTGGTTGAGCAGGCCAGGGCCCGCGCGCAGCAGCGGGACGGCCGCGGTCGGGAAGCCATCGAGCGCCGGCGCGTCGGTGCCGGTCCCCGCCGCCAGCGCAAAGACGATCCCGCCGATCACGAGCGCGCCCAGATCCACGACGCGTGCCGGCTGTCGGGACGTGAACGCGCCGCGCGGCACGCGGACCCGCAGCAGCGCTGCGAGCTCCGACAGCGCCTCGCCGCCATAGGCCGCGAGATACGGCGCGGCCACGATCGGCAGAAGCGGCATCTGGCGCACCGCGGTCAGCGAGATGAACAGCACCGGAAGCAGCAGAACCGCTTCGCGCGCTGACCGCGTCCGCGCGAGGAAGGCCACAGCGAACGTGGCGAGGAGTGCGACGCTGAAGATCATGCCGGGCAGCGTCGTGACGTCGGGTACCGCCCACTCCTGGATCTGTCGCGGCGGATTCAGGAGATGGAATGCCGGAGCCGTCCACGTGCCGGCGCCGGCGGGCGTCAAGAGCGACGCGACGAACGTTCCGATCGCAGCGACGACGTACATGCGCCGGCGCGCGGGCTGCGCGACCGCTCCCTCGATCGCGACGAGCGCCGTGAGAACGACACCGAGGGCGAACGACCCGTGCAGGTTCGCCCACACCAGGATGAGCGCGGGGATCCAATACAACGCGCGATCGCTGCCGCTCCGTCCTGCCCGCAGCAGGAGGACGAGCAGCGCGAAGCACACGAAGCCGAAGAGCTCGGGGCGCTCCGCCCAGATGAACCGCGAGAGCGCGATCGCGGGCAGCGCGGCGAGTACCGCAACGAGCGGGCGCGTCGGGCGCTCGCGGAGGGCGGTGTACACGATGATCCCGATCAGCAGTGCGACCGCGATCGCGCGGAGCGCGACGATGCCGCGCCACCCCGCGGCCGCGTACCCGAGAGCGAGGACCGCTTGACCCAACCACTGGTCAGTCGATCCCGGGTAGCTGCTCGCCGTCCACGAGAGACCGGACACCGCTTCGGGCACGCCGATGGTGCCCTGCAGCGCCTGCCGACCGAGGACGAGATGCCAGAAGACGTCGCTGTCGCCCACCGGGAGACGCGTCGTGATGGCCCCGAAGAAGATGCCGATGCCTGCCGGAACGAGGAGCGGCGTCCTCATGGCTTCGCGAGCAGCACGAAGTTCGAACCTTCGGCTCGCACCGTCCAGCCACTCTCGCGAAGCGCGACCGCGAGCGGCTTCGCGGGCATGAGCAACGCTTCACGCACGTCGTACTTCGAGAGGACGCCCTTCCAATCCGGCCGAAGCTCGACCGCGTCGCGGTAGTCGAGGAGCACCGCAGGATAGAACGGGAAGAGCCGCCCATCGACGAACACCTTCCGTTCGGGAACGCGGTAGATCAGGTAACCGCCCCAGTCGTATTCGTTCAGCAACGTCCCGGTTCCGGTGCGGAGCGCCGCGATCGCGCCGGCCGGATACGCGTGCTCGTCGGGAGCGCCAGGCCGGCCGATCGCGCTCGCGAGCGCGAGGGCGGCGAACGCGACGGCGATACCGACCGACAACACGCCTGGCAGCGGTCGCATCGGCACCCCATGCGGCCGCAGCCGGACGTACAACCGCGCCCCTCCGGCGGCGATGAACGGCGTAGCGGCGACGACGAAGAACGCCAGGTGCCGCTGGGCAGAGAGCGCGAGCCACAGCAGAGGGATCAGGAGGAGCGCGTCCAGCAGCTCGCCCCCGCGGAAGAGGGCGAGGCCGATGGTCGCGAGCACGAACCCCGCGAAGAGCACCCCCGACGGCTCGAGGACATCGGGCGGGGCCTCCTCGCTGATGAACCGTGGCGGCGCGAGGGCATGAGCCGCGGCGCCTGCGACGCCGAAGGTCTCGGGATCGACGAAGGAGAGACCGACGCTCGCGACCAGCGTCAGCGCGAGCGGCACGAATGCCGACTGCCGGCGTGCGGCAGCCTCGACGGTGAACGCGAGGACAAGAGCGAGGCCGACGACATATCCACCATGCAGGTTGGTCCACAACAGGATCAGCGGCGGGATCGCGAGCAGCGCGCGCCGCGAGCCGGCGCGCGCGCTGTACAGGAGGTCGAGGACCACCGGGAACAGCACGAACGTGAACATCGCGGGTCGGTCGATCCACCGCGTCTTCGAGAACGCCACCGCCCACACGACGACCAGGAGCGCGGCGATGATCGGCGCCCCGCCGCGGCGCGAGAGCCGCGCCAGCGCGAACCCGGCGACGGCCGCGAGCAGCGCGCGAAAGAGGGTCAGCCCGGCCCAGCCACCTGCGTTGAACACGAGCGCGAAGAGGACCTCACCGAGCCACTCGCCGACGCTGTACGGCTGTCCAGAGACCGTCGAGCTGAAGATGTCGAACCGCAGGATCTCGTGGTGATCGAGCATCCACTGTCCACTCGCCAAGTGCCAGTACATGTCCGGATCGCCCAGCGGCACCGTCGCTGCGAGCGCGAATGCTCCGGCGGCGGTGCACAACGGGAAGAGCAGGGTGGACGACTTCACGGGCGCTGCAACAACACCCAGCTGCCCGGCTGCTCGGCCACGACGGGCCAGCCGTCCTCACGCAGCGCGACCGCCAGAGCGCGACCGGGTCGTAACAGCACGAGCCGGATGCCATGTCCATCCAACACACGGCGATACCCGGGCTGCAAACTGACCGCCGCCTCGAACTCGCCGATGAGCTCCGCTGGAAAGAGGGCCGCCCCTCGGCCATCGACGAAGGTGGGCTGCTCTGGCACGGCGAAGATGAGGTAGCCGCCCCAGTCGTATTCGTTGAGCAACGGCCCGGGCTGTTGCCGCAGCGCATCCGTCGCGGCGGACGGATATGCGCTGAGATCGGGCGCGCCCGGCGCGAGGACGAACGAGACGGCGGCCGCCGCGGCGAAGAGCGGCGCGAGCGCGAGCACGGCGGCGGCGCGAGGCATGATCGGAGCCGCCGCTTCCACACGCCCGACCAGCGAGGGCACCATCGTGGCGACCAGCGGCGCCAGGATCATCGCCGCGTACGGCAGCAGTCGCTGATGCGCAAGACCCAAGATCGTGAAGGGCACGACCATCCCGACCCAGAGGATCGGTGACCGTAGCCGAGTGGACAGCTCGCGACGGTCCGCGACGAGCGCGACGAGCAGCGTGCCGAGCAGCAGCGCGACGAACACGAGCCCGGCCGGCGACGTGATGTCGACCGGTCGTTCCTCCACGACCGCGCTGGCCGTGCGCGCGTACGACGCCGCGAACGAGAACGCAAAGATGCCGCTGGGGGTCACGATCGACGCGCCCGCGGCGAGCACGGCGACGGCCGTGAACAGCCGCCGATGCGGGGTGTGGGTGATCCACGCCTCGACGACGAAGACGACGATGAGCGCGAGTCCCGCGACGAACGCGCCATGGAGATTGGCCCAGACGAGCATGACCGGTACGAGGACCCACAGCCTGCGCGGCGATCCGAACCGGGCGGCGAGCAGCACGTCGAATACCGCCGGGAAGAGCGCGAGCGAGAACAGCTGCGGGCGATCGCCCCACAGGAACTTCGAGACGAGCAGTGCGGCGACGATCGGCCCGATCGCCCACGCGGGCTGCGGTTGGACTCGCAGCACGACCCGCGCGGTGAAGAACGCGGCGAGGGCGACGAGGGCGGCGCGAAGCAGATCCAGAGCGACCCAGCCGCCGGCTCGGTAGAGCGCGGCGAACACGACCTCGCCGAGCCACTGTCCGACGGAGTACGGCGCGCCGACCATCGTCGCGGAGAAGATGTCTCGATCCAGCAACCGCCCGTGGTCGAGCATCCAGGCGCCACTCGCAAGGTGCCAGAACAGATCGGGGTCGTTCGCGGCGAAGGACGACGCAAAGGTGCCGACGAGGGCTGCGAGGACCGCCGCGAGAACGGTGGTCGCTCTCACGTTCGGCGGACGCTGGTCAGTGCAGCGCTTCGGCCGGCGACTTCCGCCGGGCCGCCAGAACACGCCAGCGCTCGTCGACCCGGGCGAGGAACGCAATGCGCACGAGCTCCGCGAGGGTGAGCAACGCGACGGACAGCTGACCACCCTTTGCCCGGCCGGACCATCGCGAACGCTGCTCGATCTCGCGCTCGGTGATCCGTGCGCCGCGGCGCCGCGCGCGGAAGAGGATCTCCGGAAGCAGCGCGGCGCTCCGCGGCTTCGAGCGGAACCGCATGCCGCGAAGCAGTGACGCACGGAAGAGGAACGCGGAGCTGAACTCGCGCTCGGGCAGGCTGAAGAGCCGCCGCGCGAGGACGTGGAAGCCACGAGACAGGATCCGGCGCTTGAGCTCGGTACGCGCGGTCGCGCGCACGCCGACGACGATGTCCGATCCGCCGATGAGCTCGAAGAATCCAACGAGCTCTGACAGCGGCGTCTGCCCATCCGCCGGTGCGAGGAAGATCCAGTCGCCACGAGCTTCGCGGAAGCAGGTCGTCATCGCTCCACTGAAACCACGGTTCGTCTCGTGTCGGACGACGCGGACCTCTGGGAACGCCGCCGCCAGACCATCGGCGACGGCGGCGGTGCCATCGCGGCTGCCGTCATCGACCACGAGGATCTCCGTGTCGCCGGGAGCGACGCGAGCCGCCGCGGCGCGTGCTTCATCGACGGCCCGGCCGAGATTCGCGACCTCGTCATATGCGGGGATCGCGATGGTCAGGAGCATTCGTGACCGACTATATCGGCCGTTCGCGCCGCCAGGGTCTCAGGTCAGTGGACGCCCTGGGCGGCATCACGGTGGGCACGCTGCGGTCGCTTGCGTCACGCTCAACGGAAAGATCCGCAGGTCATCGACATCGAACGGCGAACCGAGCGCGGCCGTGCGGGCCGTGCCCGCGTAGATCTCGTTGTAGACGCTGAAGTGGGCGCGCTCGAGCACCAGCGCGTCCGCGCCGTATCGACCGAGCGAACACGGCAGCCCGTCAGGCGGCGTGACGATCACCGGCCGATCCGCGATCCATCGCCACGCGGCGGCGTCGATGGCGAAGAACGGCCCGGGCGGGATGGCGGCGAGTGCGGCGACCCGTTCGCGGTACGGATCGTTGAACGACGCGTCCCACTGCGCGAGCGCGAAGGCTGAAACGATGCAGGCGGCAACGACTCCGGCGGCCGCCGCGACGCGGCCGCGCTCAACAGTCCGCAGCAGCTCTCCGGTCCCGACGACCCCGAGGGCCACCCCGAACGGCAGGAACGCGGCGAGCGAGTGGAAGTACGACCCGCGCGTCGAGTGGAGCGTGAAGACGAGGCTCTCGACGAGGTAGACCAGCGCGATCAGGGCCGCGTACGCGCGCACGTCGGGCCGGTCGCGCCGGACCCAGATGGCGCGCGCCATCCCCGGAAGGAGCAGCAGACCGAAGCCGAACGCGAACGTGATGCAGTTCGTGACGAGCGCTCCGGGCTTCGGCGCGAGGAGTTGACCCACCGTCGGCGCGGCGAGCGGTCCGGCGGCGAAGAAGTCCTCGTAGCGCACCAGCAGCACCGAGCGGGCGAAGAGATCGGGCCCCGACCCGAGGCTCAGGTCGCGCGCGAGCCAGCCGAGTCCGATCACCAGCGCCACGGCGGTCCCCGCCGCCGCCGCCCGGCGCGAGACCGGCGCGCGAAGAAGCCAGAGCAGCGCGACGCCGAACAGCGCGCCCTCGGCGCGCGCGAGGAACAGGAGCCCGACCGCAAGGCCGGCGAGCGCGCCGGCCCGGACGTCGCCCGTCGCGGCGCGGCGGTAGAGAAGGAAGAAGACGGTTCCGATGACCGCCGCGGGCGCGAACGAGTCGAGGCTCACCCACCCCGGAGCGAAGGCGCCGCCGAGGCCCGCGAGCGCCGCCGCGACGAGGGCACCGTTCACTGACGCGCCGAGCGAGCGCGCCGCGCGATACGCGACGACCGGGACGAGGCATGCGATCAGGATCTCGACCGCCTGCGCCGCGTGGAACGCGTCGAGGAACGGGAGGACCTTGATCCCGATGGCCTGGACGATCGTGGCGAGCGGCATCCAGAACCGATGGCTCGGCACCGGCAGCGGACCGCCCGCCTCGAGGAAGCTCCAGATGAAGTCCGCGGTGAGGCCCTGACCGGCGGCGAGCCGTTTCGCGACGTCCGCGTAGTAGTAGGCGTCGGTATAGCCGGGCTGGAACACGACGAACGCGGCGGACGCGAGGCGGAATAAAAGGAGCGCTCCGACGAGCACGGCGAGCCGGCGAGCGGCGCTCAACGACGTGATGGTACGAGCGACTCCTGGCGGCGATGGCGCAGATAGACGATCCCACCGATCACGATGACCGAGAACACGCTCACCAGACGGTCGAGGACCGCGACGGCGATCGCGTCGTGCGTCGGCAGGCCGAAGCCGGTGGTCAGCACGTAGACGACGGCGAGCTCGACGAAGCCGAACCCCGCGGGCGTCAGTGGCACCGTGGTCAGGAGCGAGGACGCCACGGCCACGAAGATGACACCGGAGATCGGCAGCTCGAGGCCGAGCGCGGCGAGCACGAACGCGAGGCGCGCCGCCTCGGCGAGCCAGATCAGCAGCGTCTCCGGACCGGCCCCCGGGAGCGCCCGGAACGAGTGGAGGACGCCCTCGCGGAAGAGCCGGCCGATCCGGCGGACCTCGTTCGGGAAGAACCGTCCCAGCCGCGGCGCGACGTAGTACACGGCGACGAACGCCACGACGATGAGCAGCGCGAGCGCCGCGCCGGACAGATAGACGAGCCGCAGGTCCGGCAGCACCGTACGGCCGAACGCGATGTACCCACCGACCAGCAGGAGCGCGAAGACCACGAAGACGTCGAGCAGCCGCTCGGCCACGACGACGCCCACGGTGCGCGAGAGGGACACGTTGAACCGCTGCTTCACCAGGTAGCTGCGGTACAGGTCGCCAAGCTTCGCGGGCGCCAAGCAGTTCACGAACCAGCCGAGCATGAGGATCTCGAGCAGGTCGCGGCCGCGCACCGCCAGGCCGCCTTCGCGCAACAGGCGGGCCCAGCGGCGAGCCCGGACCGGGAACGTGGCGTAATAGACGATCAGCGCCGCGAGGACGAGCAACGGGTTGGAGTCGCGGATGGTCGCGAGCGCCGTTCCCCAGTCGACGTTGCGTGCGACGACGAGGAGCAGCACGAGCGGGATGAGGATCGACAGCGCCTCCCGCCACCCGAACAGCTGCCGCCGGACGGCGAGCTCGTCGGTATGCCCCGCGGCATCGGCGAGCTGCTCGATCGAGGGGTCCTCGACGTGACCGGGAGTGCGGATCAGGTCGTCCTGCTCCCGCGACGGCTCCACCACTTCCGCCATTTGTCGTAGCGCGTGTAGAAGTGGATCGCGTGCCCGGCCAGTCGGCCCGTGACCGAGCCGGTCTTCAGCGAGTCGATGAAGTCCGCCTGTCCGGTGAAGTCGGGGATCTCGATGTACGCGCGTCCGATCTCCCACGGCCGGTGGGCATCGCTGCCGACCGCGCCCGGGATCCCATGCAGGACCGAGAACGCGAGCGCCCGGCGGTTGTCATTCGCGATCGCCTCGCGCGCGTTGAACACCTCGATCGCGTCGATCGTCGGCCACACGCGCTCGAGGACCTCGCGGCGGATCCGGTAGATGCGGTTGTGGCTGTACGGGTGCGGGACGGAGACGAGCCCGCCCTGATCGTGGATCCGCGCGATCGTCTCCTCGGCCGACAGGTCGCGGGGAATGGCTTTCTCGAGGAAGAGGCCGATGATCTCCCCGTCGCGCGACGAGATCTCTTCGCCCACGATCACCCGGAACCCGTCGGCCTGCTCGCGCAGTCGAAGGGCGCCGTCGATCGTGTTGTGATCGGTCGCGGCCACGACGTCGAGGCTGGCGGCCTTGATCGCGAGCGCTTGCACCGCGATCGGCGTGCGGCTGTCCGGCGAGTACTCGCTGTGGGTGTGCATATCGAGCTTGATCTTCTTCGGCGCGTCGGTCAGCTCGCTCTCCCTTCGGCACGCGCATGGTCGATGCTCGCTCGGATCCGGGACTCGAATCGTGACACATCGAACCGGCGGGCGGAGCGGCGGAGATCCTCTGGATCGAGGGCGGCCTGCTCGACGCGGTGGACCGCGGCGACGAACTGCTGCGCCTCGGGCTCCGCGACCAGGGCGCCGTCGATCCCGTCGCGGACGATCTCCGTCGTGCCGCCGCGGCCGAGCGCGACGACGGGCGCGCCGGATGCGAGCGCCTCGACGCACACGATCCCGAAGTCATCCTCCGCGGGGAAGATGAAGCCGCGGGCCGAGCCAAGCAGCTGCTTCACGGTCTCGTCGTCGGCCCGCCCGGCGAACGTCACGTTGTCGCGCGCGAGCTGCTCGAGCGCGCGCCGCTCGCGGCCATCGCCGACGACGATGAGCCGCATCCCGATCTCGTTGAACGCCTTCACGGCGAGGTCGACGCGCTTGTAGGCGGAGAGACGGGACACGATGACCCAGAAGTCACCGCGCTCGGCCGCGGGTGTGAACGTGTCGACGTCGACGGGTGGATGGATGACCTCGCTGTCGCGACCGTAGTACCGCTTGATGCGCGCGCGGACGACATCCGAGTTCGCGATCCAGTGATCGACGCGCTTCGCACCACGCAGGTCGGCCTCCCGCAGGCCCGGAAGGAGGGAGCGCACCATGCCCTGCAGCGGCGCGGGCACCTCCTCCGCGAGGTACTGCTCGCTCCAGTCCCAGAGATAGCGCGTCGGCGAGTGGCAATACGCGAGATGGACGGTCTCGTCGGGGATCGCGAGACACTTGATGAACGCGCTCGTCGACCCCAGAAGCAGCTCGGTGCCGTCCGCGACGTGGAGTCCGGCCGCCGCGCGCGGATAGAGCGGAAGCAGCGCGCGATGCGCACCGCCGCCGAGCGGAACGCTCTGCAGGAACGAGGTGTGGAGGTCGTACCCGGGCAACGGACCGTACGCGCGCCGGTCGTGGAAGAACGTGTAGAGCGGCGCGTCGGGGTACATCCGGTGGAAGACCTCGACGACCCGCTCCGCCCCGCCGTGGGCGGAGAAGTATTCGTGCGCGAGCGCGACGCTCATTTCCGGCGCATCCGCGCGAGCAGGACGAGAACGACGAACCGCGGAAGCACCCGCTGCCGCCGCCAGCGCTTCGGATCGCGAACGAGCCGCCAGAGCCACTCGAGCCCGATCGCGTGGACGGCGCCCGGCGGCGGCTTCGCGGCGCCTGCGAGGTAGTCGAGGCTGCCACCCACGCCGACCGCCACGCGCGCGCTCGGCAGCTGCGGCAGGTTGCGGGCGATCCAGCGCTCCTGCTTCGGCATGCCGAACGCGACGAGCACGACGTCGGGCGCCGCTGCGACGACGCGAGGTAGCACGTCCGCGTCGTCGTCGGCCGATCCCGCGTACGTGCCCGCGATGCGCAGCTCGGGATGCCGCCCGCGAAGGGTCTCCGCGGCGCGTTCGGCGATGCCCGGCGCGGCGCCGAGCAGGAACATGGTCAGGCGCCGCTCGCTGGCGAGCGCCGCAAGGCGGTCCACGAGCAGCCGGCCCGGCGCGCGTCCCGGGAGCGGGTCGCCGAGCAGCCGCGCCGCGACCACGGCACCGGTGCCGTCAGGCACGACGAGGTCAGCCCCGGCCGCGATCGCGGCGAGCTCCGGGTCCTCGCGGCAGAGCATCACGAACTCCGGATTCGCAGTGATGATGAAGGTCCGCTCGCCCAGATCGAGACACCGCTCGATCTGGGCGACGGCATCAACGAGCGCGACCCGATCGAAGCCGACGCCGAGGATGTCGACGCGGCGGTCCATCTGAGGTGGGCCTAATGGACCGGGACGAGGCTCTTCTTGAAGAAGTCGAAGTGCTCCAGGGCGAGTCCGGTTCCCTTGGCGACGCAGTACAGCGGATTGTCCGCGGCGTAGCATGCGACGCCGGTCACCTGGGTGAGCAGCTTGTCCATGTTGCGCAGCAGCGCGCCGCCGCCCGACAGGACCATGCCCTTGTCGATGATGTCGGAGGCGAGCTCCGGCGGCGTCTCCTCGAGCACGTTCTTCACCGACGACACGATCTGCTGGAGGACGGGCTCCATGGCCTCGCTGATCTCGTTGCTGCCGATCGTGATCGTGCGCGGCAGGCCGGCGATCAGGTCGCGGCCGCGCACCTCCATGTTCAGCTCCGGGTCCATCGGGAGCGCCGACCCGATCTGGATCTTCACATCCTCCGCGGTGCGCTCGCCGATCATCAGGTTGTACCGCTTGCGGACGAAGTTCGCGATCGCCTCGTCGAGCCGGTTGCCCGCGGCGCGCACGCTCTTGCTCACGACGATGCCGCCGAGGGAGATGACCGCGATCTCCGCGGTGCCGCCGCCGATATCGATGATCATGTTGCCGCTCGGTCCCGAGATCGGGAGGTTCGCGCCAATGGCCGCGGCGAGCGGCTCCTCGATCAGGTACGCCTCGCGCGCGCCCGCGCGCAACGCGGCGTCCTTCACCGCGCGGCGCTCGACGCTCGTGACGCCCGACGGCACGCAGATCATGAGCTCGGGGTGGAACACGCGAATGCGTCCGCTCACCTTGTTGATGAAGTACTCCAGCATCCGCTCCGTGATCACGTAGTCGGCGATGACCCCGTCGCGCATCGGCCGGAGCGCCGTGATGCTGCCCGGCGTGCGGCCGAGCAT
>DATCOR010000310.1:0-2885 GCA_036564585.1 Candidatus Limnocylindria bacterium
GTGCTCCACCAGTCGCGCACGAGGCGCTGCGGCCCCAGCAGGTCGATCCCGGCGAACAGGTCGAGCGCGCTCATCGTGTAGCGCACGTTCGCGAGCGCGCGCACGATCTTCCCGTTCTCGATGAGGAACGTGCCGTCACGCGTGGTCCCGGTCATCGTCGCGCGCTTCGGGTCCGGCGTGTTCGTGTAGTGAAAGCGCGTGATGAGGACACCGCGCGTCACGCTGCTGATGAGCTCGTCGCGCGTCGCGGTGCCGCCGGCCATGACCAGATTGCCGGCATGCCCGCCGTGGCCGTAGCGGCGCGGATCGGCCGCGTGTCCGGTCGAATCGGTGCCCGCGGCCTTCGCCGACCAGCGGTCGTAGACCGGGCCTCTCGCGACCCCCTGCTCCACGAGCGCGACGCGCCGCTTCGGGCTTCCCTCGGGATCGAACGGGATCGCGAGCTGGCCGGGGTGCAACGCGTCGTCGTGGAGCGTGAAGCGGTTCCCGGTCACCGCGGTCCCGATCGCATCGGACAGGAACGAGCGCCCCTCGCGCACCGACTGCCCCGACAGCCCGGTGATCGACATGATCCGCAGGATCTCGGCGACGGCGTCCTCCTCGAACACGGCCTCGTAGTCCCCGGGCGCCAGCTGCACGCGGTCGCGGTCGAGCGCGCACTTCTCGATCGCGCGGCTCGCGATGCCCGCGGGATCGAGGTCGCTCGCGCGGTGCGAGAGGTCGTCGGCGTATCCGCTGCCGCCGTGGTCGCCAAGGACGAGCGTCCGTAGATACGCGACCGTCGCGGGCGCGTACGTCGCGACGCCCGTCGTGTTGGCGACCGCGTCCTCGGTGACGTCGATGCTGTGCGTCCCGGCGGCGCGGAAGCCGGCCGCGGTCACCGCGTCGCAGACGCGACCGATCGCCCGCGCCTGCAGCGCGGGCTCGAGCGCCGCGGTCGCCTCGTCGAACGCGATCGGCCGCCGGTAGCCGTCGGGCGCCGCGAGGCCGGGCCAGTCCCGGTTGGGCGTCTGCAGTCGGGCCAGGGCAGTCGCGCGCTCGAGCAGGTCGCGAAGATCCGCCGGCTCGAGCGAGTTCCCGGCGGTCGCGCCGATGGCCGACCCGACGATCGCGCGGGCATGCACGTTCGTTTCGTCCGAGACCGCGTTCTGGTGGATCGACGAATGTGAGTAGCGCGTGATCGCCGCGCGTCGGCGGTGGACCCAGACGTCGGCTTCGTCGAGCCCGCTCGCCGCCAGGGCCTGCCGCAGGGGCGCGAGCAGCGCGTCCGGCCCTCTCGTCGCGCTCACGCTCTGACTTCGATCGGCCGATCCCGGAACCGCGCGTGCGCGGCGCCATGGCCGACACGCATGAGCTGGAGCGGCTCGCCCTTCGCGCAGCTGATGAAGCCGTGGAGCTCCCAATCGTCGGCGACGCCATCGCAGCTGCCCCAAAAGTCCGGCGTCAGGGATTGGAAGGCGACGCCGCGGACGTACTCCCCGACCTCGCCGTTCCTGATGACGCGCGCGACCTGCGTGGAGAAGTGGAAGTTCTGCCGCTTGTCGTCCAGCGAGTAGGACGCCGGCGACTCGAGCAGCAGGCCGTCCTGGATGCCGGCCAAGAGCGCACCGTACGTCTCTTCGCCGGGCTCGAGGCTCACGTTGACCATCCGGACGATCGGGGAGTGCTGCCAGCCCTCGGCCCTCGCGCAGCCACCGCTCCGCTCGATGCCGAGGGCGCCGGCCGTCTCGCGGGAGCTCAGGTATCCGGTGAAGATGCCGCGCTCGACGAGCGGAGTGCGCGTCGCTGGGACGCCGTCGTCGTCCCAGCCGAACGTGCCCATGCCGCCCGGGACCGTGGCGTCGGCGGTCATGTTCACGAATGGCGAGCCGTAGCGAAGCACGCCGCGATCCTTCGGCCACATGAACGTGGTCCCGGCGAACGCGACCTCGTGCTCGAGCACGCGATCCGATTCGGTGGGATGGCCACAGGACTCATGGACGAGGAGTGCCAGGAACGGTTGATCGATGAGCAGCGTGGTCGGCCGCTCGACCGCCGGCTTCGCCGCGAGGACCGCCTCCGCGTCGCGCGCGAAGGTGCGCGCGTGCGCGAGCACGTCGAACTCCTCGACGTACTCCCAGCCGGCCTGCCGCACGTTCCGCATGTCGCTCCGCGTGGCCGGCTTTGCCCCGGCCATCGAGGCTGTGAGGTTCAGCCCCGCGCCGCACTCGACGATCTCCTGCCGCACGTCGGTGCCCTCGCTCGTCACCAGGCGCTTGCGCGTGCGGTACGACGCGACGCTCGCCCGGCGGACCGTCGCGTGGGGGGTCGACAGGATCGCATCCGCGGCTCGGAGGAGGTCGACTCGCTCCCTGAGCGGGATCGCGAACGGATCGCGGCGCACCGGCGTGCGGTACTCGCCGCGCTGCGGCTCGGCCGGCGCCAGGACCACGCGCCGGCGCTGCACCGTCGCCGCGGCCTCGGCGCGCGCGATCGCCTCCTCGAACAGCGGAACGACGATGGACTCGCCGCCCAGACGATCCGATGCGGCGAAGCCCCACGAGCCCTGGTACAGCACCCGGACCCCGACCCCGCGGTCGCTGTCGCGGTCGATGCCCTCGACCTGACCGTCCTTGATGGACACGGTCTCGGTCTCGCGTTCGACGTAGCGCGCGTCCGCGTAGCTCGCTCCGCTCCCCGCAGCCCACTGGACCGCGTTCTCGAGACGGCTATCTTCGAGCACGCCTTCAGGCTAGACTTCTAGGAACGGCGCGCGTTCCGGCTGAAGCGTCCGAGTCGAGCTGCTCGCGGACATCGTGTCCCTGTCATGGGATCCGGTGGTCGGGGAGAAAGATCGAGCGGATCATTCGAACGAGTCGGGTGGAACGCGGAGCGCCTACATAACG
>DATCOR010000194.1:0-4239 GCA_036564585.1 Candidatus Limnocylindria bacterium
GATCCGGCCGCCCGGCGCGGCGGTCCCGATGAGCACGACCTTCGCGCCGCGATCGACCGCCTCGCCGACGGTCGCGACGACCGGGATGCCGGCGCCCACGCCGATCGCGGCCGCCGTGTCGGTCCCCGCGTGCGTGGAGTCGATCACGGCGACGACCGGGTAGGGCGCATAGCGGATGACGCCGATCGCGGTCTTCGCCGTCTGCCGCGCGAGCTGGCCCTCCGCGAGGATCGCGACGCGGGGCTGCTCAGGCACCGGCGTCGGCACCGAGCCGAAGGAACGCGCCCGGCCGGTCGGCAAGGGTCTCATCGCCGTGGGTCACCACCACGCCGTTCACGATGACGTGGTCGATGCCGGCCGGGTAGCGGTGCGGATCGTCGTACGTCGCCGTGTCGATGATCCGCTCTGGATCGAACACCACGAGGTCCGCCCAGGCGCCCTCCCGCAGGACGCCCCGATCGCGAAGCCGCAGGCGCGACGCGGTGAGCGAGGTCATCTTCCGCACCGCGTCTTCCAGGGTGATCACGCCGACGTCGCGCGAGTAGTGGCCCAGGATCCGCGGGAACGTGCCGTACGAACGCGGGTGCGGCTTGCCGAACGACAGCGGGCCGTACGGCGCATTCGCGCGCGAGTCGCTGCCGGCGCAGATCCATGGCTTCGCCATCACGTAGCGCACGTCGGCCTCGTCCATCGAGTGGTGAATGATGTCGATCGCGCCGTCGTGCTCGACGAGGGCGTCGCAGGTCCACTCGAGCGGGTCCTGCTTCGCGGCGGCGGCGAGCTCCGCGACGCTCTTCCCTGACCAGTCGGGGTGATGCATCGCCCGCGCGATGACGATGTCCGGCCAGTTGCGCTCCGTCTCGGTGTACTCGCCGCGGATGCGTTGCCGCACCGCGGGGTCGCGAAGGCGCTCGCACAGGGCCATCGAGCCGCCGGCGTGGGCCCACTTCGGGATGGTGACCGCGAGCCCGGTGGACGAGGCGGTGTATGGGTACTGGTCGGCGATGACGTCCACGCCCTCGGCCTGGGCGCGCTCGATCATCGCGGTCGACTCCTTGACCTTGCCCCAGTTGCGTTTCTGCGAGGCCTTGTGGTGCGAGAGCTGCACGCGCACGCCGCTGCGGCGGCCGATCTCGAGGTTCTCCTCGATCGCCGCGAAGAGCTCGTCGCCCTCGTTCCGGATGTGGCTCGCGTACAGGCCGTCGTGCGCGCGGACGACCGTGGCGAGCGCGCTGATCTCGTCGGTCGTGCCGTACGCGCTCGGCGGGTAGATCAACCCCGTCGAGAGACCGACGGCGCCATCGTCCAGCGACTTCGCGAGCAGTGCCTTCATTGCCGCGAGCTCCCCGCCGGTCGGCGGGCGATCGTCCGCCCCCATCACGCACATCCGGAGCGTCCCGTGGCCGACGAAGGAGCAGAAGTTGATCGCGCTGCCCGAGCGCTCGACCGCAGCGGCGTACTCGGCGAACGAGGTCCACGTCCGCTCGAGGTCGTAGCGCCCGAGGTCACGGTCGAGCTCCTCGGCGGCGAGCCCCATGACCGGCGCCGACGCGCCCCCACAGTTGCCGGCCACGACGCAGGTCACGCCCTGATGGACGGTGCTCTCGAGCGCCGAGTTGATGAGCACCGACTCGTCGGAGTGCGAATGGATGTCGATGAAGCCAGGGCTGACGACCCGGCCGGTCGCGTCGATGGTCCGCGCGCCCGAGCCTGTCCCAACCTCGCCGATGGCGACGATGCGGCCGTCGCGAAGGGCCACGTCGGCTCGCCGGCGGGGCGCGCCGGTCCCGTCGATCACGTCGCCGCCCCGGATCAGCAGGTTGAGCAGATCGGTCACTTCGGGCGCGCGGGCTTGAACGCGGCCTTCACTTGCTTCAGCAGATCCGGACGCGCGAGGAGGTCGATGGCCGTGAACGCGAGCGCCTTCGCTGCGACGTGCATGGTCTCGAGCGCGCGCGGTGTGCGCGCCGCCGCCGCGAACTCGCGCGAGTGCCACGGCACGCGGTCGGCGCTCACCGAGAAGAACGGATGGATCGACGGGATCAGCGACGTGATGTTGCCCATGTCGGTCGAACCCGACGTCTCTCCCAACCGTCGCGCGCCGAGGACGCGCCCGAGCGATCGGGCGTTCTCGGCGAGCGCCGCCGCCATCGGACCATTCGTGGTGACCATGTCCATCGCCTCGCCCCACTCGTAGCGCAGCTCGCAGCCGGTCGCCGTCGCCGCGCCCTCGAAGCAGGCGAGGACGCGCCGCCGGAGGTCGCCGAGGTACGAGGGATCGCCCGCTCGAACGACGATCCGTGCCGCGGCGCGTTCCGGAATGACGTTCGAGGCCTGGCCGCCGTCGGTGATGATCCCGTGGATCCGCGAGTCGCTCCGCACGAGCTGGCGCAGCGCCGACATCGCGCTCCACCCGAGCATCAGCGCATCGAGCGCGTTCACGCCCGCGTACGGCGCGGCGGCGGCGTGGGCGGCCTTGCCGCGGAACTCGAGGTCGAGCACCCGGAGGGCGACCATGAGCGGATCGAGAACGTCCGCGTCCGCGGGGTGGAACATCATCGCCGCGTCGACGCCGTCGAAGACGCCGGCCGCGTGGAGCCGGACCTTTCCGGCGCCGCCCTCCTCGGCGGGAGTCCCGATCAGGCGGATCGTGCCCTTGAGCTCCTTCGCCACGCCGGCGACGCCCAGGTACGCGCCGACACATCCGGTGGCGATGAGGTTGTGGCCGCAGCCGTGACCGATTCCCGGCAGCGCGTCGTACTCGGCGCAGATCGCGATCGTGGGGCCGCCGCCGGTCTTCGTCTCCGAGACGAAGGCGGTCTCGACGCCACCCGCGCCGCGGGTCACCGAGAGGCCCTCGCGAACGAGGAAGTCCGCGAGCGCCCCGCACGCGAATCGCTCCTCGTAGCCGAGCTCGGGGCGATCGTGGATCGCGATGGCGAGGTCATCCAGGCTCGCGCTGGCTGCGTCGATGCGCGCGGCAGCGCGCTGCTTCAGAGCGTGGAGATCCATCGGCCCGCCGGAGCGTATCGAGAAGTCAGGCCCGCCGCGTCGAGAGCACGACCTCCGCGACGACGAATGGCACGACGACGAAGACGGCGGTCAGCGGAGTGAGCCCGTCGACCACCCGCAGGAGTGCTGTGAGCGCGATGACGCAGCCGACCATGACGCCGCGCCGCAGGCCCCGGGCGACCGCGAGACCGCGCCGGGCTCCACGCTTCGTCCGACGCGTCGCGATGGAGACGAACGCGAGCGCCGCCAGCGCGGCGGCGGCGAGCGACGATCCGATGACCACGAGACCGACGCTGAGCTCGGTGTCGGGATCGCGGGTCGCGACGGTGAAGGCCACGATGGCGACGCCGGCCGCGGCGATCGCAAGGAGGGTCGCGGTCAGCGGTCATCCCCGCGCGCGACGAACGGCAGCCGCCGTACGGTGCTCTCTTCTTCGCCGGTGAGCGGCAGCGTGGTCTGCTGGGTCGTCTGCAATGGCCGCCCGACGGCTTCGACGGCGTCCGCTGCGCGGTCGAGCCCGCGCAGCGATTCGGAGTACTTCTTCGTCGCGTTCTCGAGGTGCTTGCCGAGCGTGTCGTGCATGATCCGGAAGTTCTCGATCTCGAGGCCCGCGCGCCGGATGTTCTCGTTCAGCTCCCGCGTGCGCTCCTCCATCGCGAGGCCGCGCAGACCGAGCGACACCATCTGGAGATACGCGACCAGCGTGTTCGGCGACGTCGGCAGCACGTGACGCTCGGAGCAGTACTCACGCAGGTCCGGCTCGGCCACCGCGGCCGCGTAATACACAGCCTCCGCCGGGAAATAGAGGAACGCGAAGTCGATCGTCCCCTCGGCCGGCGCGATGTACCGGGCGACCGCGTCGACGTGCCGCTTCACCTGCTGCACGAACGCCCGCCGGCGGGTGAGCCGTTCGGCATCGTCGGCCGCCGCAACGAGCGCGTTGAACGACTCGATCGGGAACTTCGCGTCGATCGGCACGATCCGGCCGGCGAATCGCACGATCGCGTCGACCCGTGAGCCATCGCGATAGCCGTACTGGAACTGATAGGCCGTCGCGGGCAGGTTGTCCGCGAGCAGGCGCTCGAGCATGAGCTCGCCGAAACCGCCGCGCAGCTTCGGCGCGCGGAACAGATCGTTCAGGGAGCCGACGTCCTTGGCGAGCTCGCCGATCCGGGTGCTCTGCTCGCCGAGCGCGGCCAGGGTGGCCCGAGCTCCCCGAGCGTCCGC
>DATCOR010000198.1:0-1821 GCA_036564585.1 Candidatus Limnocylindria bacterium
GTCGACGCGCGCATCACCGAGCCAGAGCCGATCTCCTCGCTGCCCGGTCACTCTCGCTGGCCCGCACGCGACACGGTCGCGCTCGCCGAGCGTGCTGCGGCCGCGGGGATCGGCGGGCTGCTGCTCTTCGGTCTCCCCGACGTGAAGGACGAGGACGGTAGCGGTGCGCACGACCCGCTCGGTCCGGTCCCCGACGCGCTGCGGCGCATCCGCGCGAGCGGCGCGGAGCTCGCGCTCATCGCCGACGTCTGCCTCTGCGAGTACACGAGCCACGGCCACTGCGGGGTCCTCGCCCCGAACGGCGGCGTCGACAACGACGCGACGCTGCCGCTGCTCGCCGAGGCCGCGCTCGCGTACGCGGAGGCGGGTGCGGACATCGTCGCGCCGTCGGACATGATGGACGGGCGCGTGGCCGCGATCCGCTCGACGCTCGATCGCCGCGGCCACGAGGCGACGGCGATCCTCGCCTACTCGGCGAAGTACGCGTCGGCGTTCTATGGGCCGTTCCGCGAGGCGGCCGAGTGCGCACCGCGCGAGGGTGATCGGAGCGACTACCAGATGGATCCGCCGAACGGCCGCGAGGCCCTCGCGGAGATGGCGAGCGACCTCGACGAGGGCGCCGACCTGCTCATGGTGAAGCCCGCCGGACCGTACCTCGACGTGCTCGCGCGGGCGCGCGAGCGGTTCGACGTCCCGCTCGCCGCGTACCAGGTCAGCGGCGAGTACGCGGCGATCTGCGCCGCGGCCGAGCGCGGCTGGATCGATCGCGACCGCGCCGCGCGCGAGGCGATCGTCGGGATCGTCCGCGCGGGCGCCGACATCGTCATCACGTACTTCGCCCTCGAGGCCGCGGCATGGTGATGACCGCCGGCGCGAACCAGGCGCTGCTCCGCCGCGCCGAGGCGGTGATGCCCGGCGGCGTCTCGAGCCCCGTGCGAGCGTACCGGGCGGTCGGCGGTGAGCCGCCCTTCATCGTGCGCGGATCGGGATCGCGGGTGTGGGACGCGGACGGGCGCGAGTACATCGACCTCGTGTGCTCGTGGGGCCCGCTCATCCTCGGTCACGCGCATCCGGACGTCGTGCGCGCGATCGCGGACCAGGCCAGGCTTGGGACGTCGTACGGCGCACCGACGCCGCTCGAGGTCGATCTCGCGGAGACCATCGTCGCGGCGTATCCCGCGGTCGAGATGCTGCGCTTCGTCTCGTCAGGTACCGAGGCCGCGATGAGCGCGCTGCGCGTGGCCCGCGCCGCGACCGGCCGTTCGCGGATCGTGAAATTCGCGGGCGGCTACCACGGCCACAGCGACGGACTGCTTGCGCGCGCCGGCTCGGGCGTCGCGACGCTCGGGCTCCCCGATTCGGCTGGCGTCAGCCCCGCGACCGCCGCCGACACGATCGTCGTCGAGTACAACGACCTCGCGGCCTGCGAGCGCGCGATCGACGCGAGCGTCGCAGCGGTCATCGTCGAGCCGTACGCCGGGAACATGGGCTGCGTGCCGCCCGCGCCCGGCTTCCTGGCCGGATTGCGCGCGCTCTGCGATCGGACCGGCACGCTGCTGGTCTTCGACGAGGTCATCACGGGCTTCCGGGTCGCCCGCGGTGGCGCCGCGGAGCGCACCGGCGTCCGTCCCGATCTCGCGTGCTTCGGGAAGGTCATCGGTGGCGGGCTCCCGGTCGGAGCGTACGGCGGCTCGCGCGCGCTCATGTCGTACGTGGCTCCGCTCGGGCCCGCGTACCAGGCTGGCACGCTCTCCGGCAATCCCCTCGCGATGGCCGCGGGCCTCGCGACCCTCGCCCACCTCGATGCCGACGCCTACGCCC
>DATCOR010000211.1:0-2069 GCA_036564585.1 Candidatus Limnocylindria bacterium
TCTCGCCATCGGCTGGATCCTGGAGGGCCGGCCGGTCACCGTCCGCGCGCAGCAGGTACCGGATCCCCTCCCGCTCCGCATCGTCGAGGGCCGGTGCGCGGTCCTCGCCGCGCAGCCGCTTGTACGTGCGATCCATCCCGATCGGCCACTCGACGTAGAAGCGATCCGATGGGAGACCCGCGTTCAGCTTGTCGGGCATCGGGCCGTAGAAATCGCGGTGATATTCGCGGGCGTACGTGCCGAGCTTGCCGAAGTTGAAGCGCGCGTTGAGCGCCTCGAGCGGGTCCATCGTCCACGCCATGATCTCGATGCCCTGATCCAGGCAGTGATCGCGCTGCGCCTCCTTGAGCGCGAGCGCGAGCCCGCTCCCGCGATGCTCGCGGCGGACGGCGAGCATGTGCGAGTGGTGGCGGAAGTGGAAGTCGTAGATCCCGAGGAAGCCGAAGACGAAGCCGGCCGGCCGCTCGTCGCCGTCGACGTAGCCGAGACCGATGTAGCCGCCGTTGTGGACGATCGCGAGCATGAGCTGCGGCGGTACGGCGACGTCGCCGCTCCACACCTCGTCCTGGATCGGGACGGTGAGCGCGCAGGCGGCGATATCGGTCGCGGTCTCGACCCTGTACGACACGGCGCGCCCCAGTATCGGGCCATCCAGACCGTCGGCTATGCTGCCGCCGCATGGCGGACAACGTCGAATTCCTGAAGCACGTGCGGCTGTTCGAGAACCTCGATCGCAAGTCGCTCGAGGCGATCGCGAACGCCGCCGTTGAGCAGAGCTACACCAACGGACAGGACATCGTCCGTCAGGGCGACACCGGCGTCGGGGCGTTCATCATCAAGAAGGGTCGCGTCGAGGCGTTCCAGGATCGCGGCGGCCACATCCACAAGCTCGCCGAGATGAAGCAAGGCGACGTCTTCGGTGAGATGGCCCTCCTCGACGAGTTCCCGCGGTCCGCGACGGTCCGCGCGGTCGAGCCGACCGTCTGCCTCGGGATCCAGCGCTGGCACTTCCGCGGCATCCTCGAGAGCCACCCCCAGATCGCCCTCGCTCTGCTGCCCGTGCTCACGAAACGGCTCCGCAACGCCGAGCGCGAGGACGAGGCGAGCGCGAAGCACTAGTCCGTGGCAGATGCGCGCGCCGCTCGCCTGAAGGTCGTCCCGCTATTCGCGCACTGCGACAACAGACAGATCGACTTCATCGCGACCCAGGTCGAGGAAATGGATTTTCCGGCCGGCCGCGTCCTCTGCACGGAGGGAATGTACGGGGGCGATTTCTTCATCCTCGAGTCCGGCACCGCGGACGTCACGCGCGGCGGCAAGAAGATCGCGACGATGCAGTCGGGCGACTTCTTCGGCGAGATCGCGCTCGTCGACGGCGGGAGGCGCACGGCGACGGTTACGACCACCGTCCCCAGCCGGGCGTTCGTGCTCGGGCCTCGGCAATTCCAGAACGTCCTTCATCAGAACGTCGAAGTGATCCACTCCGTCATGAAGGCGCTCGCGACTCGCGTCCGCGAGGCCGGAGCCGCGAAGGCCGACTGACCGGCGCCAACTAGGCTCACGCCGGTATGGCTGGCATCGTCGAATGCGTCCCCAACGTCAGCGAGGGCCGGCGCCTCGATGTCATCGAGGGCCTCGCCAAGGTGATCACCGCCACGCCCGGCGTGCGACTGCTCGACCAGACGAGCGACGTGGATCACAACCGCTCGGTGTTCACGTTCGCGGGCGATCCGGATGCGGTCGAGCGCGCCGCGCTCGCGCTCATCGACGCGTCGTTCGCGGTCATCGACATGCGCGGCCACAAGGGCGAGCACCCGCGCATTGGTGCCGTGGACGTCGTGCCATTCGTGCCGCTCGCGGGCGTGACGATGGACGAGTGCATCGCGATCGCGCGCCGCGTCGGCGCGGCCGTCGCGGCGAAGCACGACGTCCCGGTCTTTTATTACGCGAAGGCCGCCACGCGACCCGAGCGGGTACGGCTACCCGACATCCGCAAGCCGGAATTCGAGGGGCTCGCGGAGTACCTCGAGTCGACGCACGTGCCGGACGCGGGACCGCGGGTGCTGCAC
>DATCOR010000219.1:0-2521 GCA_036564585.1 Candidatus Limnocylindria bacterium
CGCCCACCCCGCGCAGCTCGATGCTCACGGTGCCGCCCGCCGGCGTGTAGCGCAACGCGTTCGAGACGAGGTTCGTGAGGATCTCGCGGACGCGGACCGGGTCAGCGTCGATCGTGGTGGGGCCATCGGCGGTCGACCCGAGCGCGACGCTGCTGCGCTGCGCCCGATCGGCGAACGACCTGACCACGTCGCGCGCGATGGCTGCGAGGTCGACCATTTCGCGGTGCAGCGCGAGCGCGCCGCTCTCGGCCAACGACAGGGTCTGCAGATCGTCGATGAGCCGGGCGAGGACCTTCGTCTCCTCGAGGAGCGTCGCGATGTGCTCGCGATCGAGCGGCCGGACACCATCGAGGAGGGCCTCGACGTTGCCCTGCATGACGGTGAGCGGCGTGCGCAGCTCGTGGGTCACGTCCGCGAGGAGCTGTTTGCGCTGCGACTCGTTCGCCTGGAGCCGCGCGGTCATCGCGTTGAACGCGTGCGCGAGCGATCGCATCTCACGTGGCCCCCGCTCGGGCACGCGCGCGTCGTAGCCGCCCGCTTCGACGCGACCGGCCGCCTCGATGAGGTCGCCGACCGGAGTGGCGAAATTCCGGAACGTACGGCCGAGCAAGACGAGGATCACGATGATCACCAGGGGCACGAAGAAGAACGACGGCGCGCCGGGGTGATCGAACACCGGCGGCTGGCCCTCGGGACGGACGAACCCGATGGCCCCCGCGAGCGCCCAGAACACGGTGAACGCGCCAGTGATCGCGAGCAGCAGGACCGTCAGGAACACGAAGAACATCCGCCGGTACCAGCGGCGCTGCATCGCGGTCGCCCGCGGATGCCGCGGCGGCGGGAACGGCTCGCTCTCGGGCCACCACGGCGGCCGGTGCTCGTAGCCGCGCCAGCCGGTCACCGATCGTCGTCCCGGAACCGATACCCGACGCCATGGACGGTCTGGAGATACCGCGGCTCTCGCGGATCGGATTCGAGCTTGCGCCGGATGTTCTTCACGTGCGCGTCGATCGCGCGCTCGTACGACTCGAACGCGACGCCGTGCACGGCGTCGAGCAGCTGGGACCGCGTGAAGACCCGGCCCGGCTCGCGCGCGAGCGCGGCGAGGAGCTGGAACTCGGTCGCGGTGAGCTCGACGTCGCGGTCGCCCGCGCGCACACGCATCCGCGGCACATCGAGCGTCACGTCCGAGGCCCGGATGATGTCGGAGGCCGGAGCCGGTCGCTCGATACGTCGGAGCACGGCGCGCACACGCGCGACCAGCTCCTTCGGGCTGAACGGCTTCGTGACGTAGTCGTCGGCGCCGAGCTCGAGGCCGACGAGCTTGTCGGTCTCATCGGAGCGACCGCTGAGGATGACGATCGGCACGTTCGAATCGCGGCGGAGGGCCCGCGCGACGTCAAGGCCGTCGAGCTTTGGCAGGCCGAGGTCCAGCACGATCAGGTCAGGCACGTCGGTCCGGGCGCGCGTGAGCGCCTCCGATCCATCGAAGGCGCTCACGACCGCGAAGCCAGCATGCTCGAGGTAATCGCGGGCAAGCTCGACGATCTTCGGTTCGTCGTCGACGACGAGGATCGTCTTCATCCCGCGGATGCTACTGACGCGGCGGTGCCGGCCGGTCGGTCGGGGCGGAGGTGTCCCCGTGGGCCTGCTTGTGCCAGTCCTCGAACCGGTTCGGGACGCCGTGCTCGCTGTACCAGCCGCGGTGGCCGTAGCCACGCCCGCCGCCGATGAGCGCGCGCATCAGCGCGAAGAACAGGAACAGGCCGAAGATCGGGAGCAGGAATCCGAACGGGAAGAAGCCGAAGCCCCAGCCGTAGGGACGGCCGTAGTAGGCGACCGCCGGAGCGGTGCCGCCGGTGGCCGGGACGACCACCTGCGCCGCGCCCTGGGCGATGCCGGCGTCGTATGCGCCGACGGCGATCGCGCCACCGAGAACGACGATGAGGATCGCGATGAAGATACCTCGCGCGTACATGGATCACTCCTTTTGGCATCTCTTGATGCATCGTGAACGCTGGACTCACGATGTGGAGGGTTCGTGAACGCGGGACGGAGGCCTAGCGGAGCACGCTCACCAGCCACCGTGTGGCTGCGTCGATCGCCGCGGCCTCGTGGGTGCCGTAGTCGTGGCCGGCGCCGTGCAGCACCACGAGGTCGACCCGCGGGTTCTGCCCGGCGATCCGCTCGAGAAGGGCAAGCGGCCCGAGTTCGTCGCGATCGCCCTGGATCACGAGCGTCGGGCACGCGACGCTGAGGAGGGCGGCCTCGTCGGCGGGGCGCGGCCGGGCCGGCGGGGAGATCGGGTGGCTGAGGATCACGAGAGCGTCGGGTGGCTCCTCGGCCGCGAGGAATGCGCACATCCGTCCGCCGAACGATCGTCCGACGAGCGCGACCGGCCCGCCCGATCGCAGGACGAGCGCGTCGCGGGCCGCCCGGAGCTCCTGCTTCTCCGTCGCGTAGCCGCGGCTCGGCCGCCTCGTCGAGAACGTGATGCGCGATGTCGCGATGCCGTCGGTCT
>DATCOR010000226.1:0-1709 GCA_036564585.1 Candidatus Limnocylindria bacterium
GCCTATCGAGGTCGGGCCCCACTTTCCCGGTCGCTCCCGCCGCCTTGAGCGTGTGGCACGCGGCGCAGCCGTTAGAGGCGAAAATCGCCTTGCCGGCGTCTGCGCCCCCGGTGCTCTGAGCCTGCCCCTGCTTCGCCGCCCACGCGTCGTACTCCGCGGCCGGCATCACGATCGCGGTCGCGCGCATGAACGCGTGGCCGAGTCCGCAGAGCTCGGTGCACTTGATCGGGAAGCGGCCCACGCGCGTCGGCGTGATGTGGAGCGTCGTCACCTGTCCGGGCACCGCGTCCTGCTTCTGGCCGAACTGCGGCACCCAGAAGGAATGGATCACGTCCTTGGAATGGATCCGCAGCTGGATCGAACGGTGGACCGGGAGCCGCAGCTCGGTCGCGCTCAGCCCGTTCGACTCCGGGTACTTGAACGACCAGGCGAATTGCTGCGCGTAAACGTCGATCCGGAGCGGGTTCCCGCCGAGAGCGTCGTTGCGGGCCAGCACGATCGCCGAGAACACGCCGATCGCCGTCACGAGGATCGCGGGCACGGCCGTCCAGACGATCTCCAGGCCGGTATGGCCGTGGATCGGCGGCCCGTCGGTGTCGTCGTCGGGCGCGACGCGGAACTTGATCACCGAGTAGACGATCACCGAGGTGACGAGGGCGAAGATGACGATGCAGATCACGGTCACGAACCAGAAGACCCAGTCGATCCGCTCGGCCTCGAGGGTCGCCGGCTTGGGCAGCCACGGGACGAAGTACGCGACGGCACCGGCGATCGCCCCTGCGATCACGCCGATGACGACGAGCTGGAGGATGGAGCCTCTCCGCACTGCGGCACGAGACTACTTCAAGAGACAGCGCGCGGGAGGAGGGAGCTGCGGGACTGCGAAACACCTGCAACGAGCGTCCTTCGCGCACCCAGAACGAGCCCTCAAGCGTTTCCCTGTTGCACCCTCAGGGCACGTGTACGGAACCCGAATGGAGGTCTGATGGGACTTGGAGTCGGAATCTTCCTGACCGCTATCGGCGCGATTCTCGCGTTCGCGGTCAACAAGACTGTGAGCGGCTTGAACATCCACACGGTCGGCTGGATCCTCTTGATCGTCGGCATCGCCGGGATTGTGCTGTCGATGATCTTCTGGTCGTCGTGGGGCGGCCCCGGTGGCGTCCGCCGCCGCACGACCGTCGTAGACGACGGAGCTCCGCCGCCCGGGTACTAGGGCCCGGCCTGGTTTAGCGGAGGCGCGGCCAAGCCGCGCCTCCTCTTATTCGGCATCGCAAGCGACGCCGGGGCCCGGCCTGGTTTAGCGGAGGCGCGGCTCCGGCCGCGCCTCTTCTTTGCTCTGGGACACTTCGGCGCATGCACGCCTTCGCCGTCGGCTTCGGGCTCGGCTTCTTCGTCGCGCTGCAGCTAGGGCCGATGTCGCTCTTGCTCATGCGGACGACCCTCCGGGCGGGCTGGCTCGCAGGGCTCGCGATCGGCGCCGGGATCGCCGTCGTCGACGCGCTCTACGCCGCGTGCGGTGCCGCGGGCGCGGCGCCGTTTCTGGCGTTCGAGCCGGTTCGGCTCGCGCTCGGGCTCTTGGGAGCCGCCGTCCTCGTCGGCCTCGGCATACGGACGCTCTACACCGCTTTCCGCGTCCGCCTCGGTGGCGAGCTCGACGCCGAGGTCGCGACGCCGCGGCGCGCGTTCCTCACGTCGCTCGCCGGCAC
>DATCOR010000063.1:0-2950 GCA_036564585.1 Candidatus Limnocylindria bacterium
CGTCGGTGCGGCGATCATCGTCGCGGCCGTCGCATTCATCGTCACGCGCGAGGGCGCCCGGCAGCGTGCCGCACGCGCGAACGCGGCGCCGCGTGCCGCGGCGAGCGAGGCGGATTAGCGTGGCCGCGATGGATCCGGACAAGTTCGTCGAGGAGCTCTGGGGCTACGCGCACGAGCTCGAGATGCGCGAGCACCCGTGGTTCAAGGGCGTTGTCGACCATCGCTGGACGCGCGAGCAGATCGTCCTCGGCGAGATGCAGCACTACCTACGGGTGAGCCAGAACCCGGTGTTCTTCGGATACATCGTCACGAACGTAGCCGCCGAGAAGAACTACGACCTCATGCCGATCGTCATGGAGAACTTCATGGAGGAGCTCGGCGGCGAGCGCACGCACGTCGACGTGATGCTCCAGATGCTCGAGGAGGCCGGCATGGACAAGACCGCAGCGGATCGCGCGGAGCCGGCGCCGGGCACGATGGCCGCGATCGAGATGATCGTCGGCGGATGCCAGCGCCGCAGCGCACTCGAGGGGATCGCCCTGCTCAGCTTCGTCGAGGCGATGCACGGCGGCGGAAGCGGCGCAGCCGCGGGCATGTTCGAGGCGCTCACGAAGCACTACGGGTTCTCGAAACGTGCCGCCGCGACATACGAGCTTCACGCCGAGCAGGACTCCGGGCACGGCGACCGTCAGATCGACGCGATCCGCCGATTCGCGCGCGACGAAGCGACGCAGCGGAAGGTGCGTGCGGCCGTGAAGCTCGGCCTCAACGCGTTCAACTTCGAATGGGACGGCCACGTCCAGGCGATGACCGGGAAGCGTGAGTACTGGACTGGCAAGGCGCCGATCACGCTCGACGTCCCGACGTTCAAGCTGCCGTTGGCGCCGGCTCCTCCAGGTCACGCAGGGGCGAAACGGCCACGGTGATGGTGACGAGCGCGAGCGCATAGACGCCGGCGACCAGGAACGTGCCGGGCGGGCCGAGCGAGCCGATCAATACGGCGGCGATCAGCGGCGCGACCGGATTGATCACCGAGTTGCCGAGCAGGTCGATGCTCGTCACGCGTCCGAGGACTCGCGCGGGCACGAGTCGCTGCAGCATCGCCTGCCAGATCACGGTCGAGGACGAGAGCGCCACGCCCATGAGGGCGAAGGACACGAACACGACCGGCAGAGTCGGCTCGATCCCGATGGCCAGCGTCGTGAGCGTGGCTAGGATCTCGAACGCGAACAGGACGCGGCCGGGGCGCCGCGTCACGAGCTGCGCGACACCGATGCTCGCCACGATGGTGCCGACGCCGTACGCGGCCATCAGGAGACCGAACGTGCGCGCGTCGCCGCCGAGCGTGTCACGGACCAGCAGCACTGTCATGACGCCGGACTGTGGAGCGAAGGCGACGTTGACGAGCATGAAATAGATCGTCGTCGTCCAGAGCCAGCGGTACGAGAACACGTAGCCGAAGCCCTCATGGATGTCAGCGATGATCGAACTCGATGTCGCCGGCGTCCGCCGGTCAGGGTGGGCGAGCAGCAGCGTCCCGATGCTGAACAGGAACGTCACCGCGTCGAGGCCGAACGCCGCGGCCGGGCTCACGAGCGCGACGACCAGCCCGCCCACGGTCGGTCCGGCGATGCGCGCGGCGCTGCGGCTCAGCAGGCGGGCCGCGTTGCCGGCACGGAGGATCTCTCCCGGCACGAGGTCGGCGATGATCGCGCTGTACGCGGGCGCGAGGAACGCGTCGGCCGCGCCGAGTGCGACCGCGGCGACGTAGACGTGCTCGATACGCAGCGCTCCAGACGCCGACAACAGGGCGAGGGTCGCGACGACGCACCCGCCGACCACGTCGCTGGCGAGGATCAACGTTCGCCGCTGGATGCGGTCCGCGATCGCGCCGCCGAGCAGCAGGAACGCCACGCTCGTCGCGCTTTCGAGCGCGATGGCGATCCCGAGCTGGAGCGGCGATGCGCCGAGTGCGAGGAGCTGAAACGGCACGGCGACGTTCGAGATGGAGTTGCCAAAGCTGGACACGGTCTGACCGGTCAGGAGTAGGCGGAAGTCGCGATGGCGCAGCGGCGCGAGGACGGCGGGGAGCCTCAAGGCCGCGAGGCTACCTCAGGGCGCTGGGTCGACTTTGATGACGTATAGCGCGGTCGTTCCGCCCGAGGCCCCGTCGAGGCTGATCGTCACGAAGTAGGGATCCGGGCTCACGTCCAAGTGGATCGCTGCGCCGAACTGACGATCGCGCGCGTCCACCAGCCTCCGGCTTTCGAACGTGCCCTGCTCGATCTGAACGAACATGTGGGCGGTCGGCGCGTTTGTCTCAACACGCAGGTTGGCGCCGCCGGCACCGCTGACCTGAACCGTCGGCGGTGCGGCGATCGGGAACGCGTCACCGCAGGCGCTGCTGAAAAGCCCCTTCGTGCATTCCGACAACCGGATTCCCGAGATGGAGCCGGTTGGACCAACGAGCGTCAACGAGGGCGCAGCGCCGCACGCTGCCGCGAGCAGCACGACGGCCGCACACAGGATCCGGAGCGTCACATCGGCCACTGCTTCGGCAGGGTCGCGCGGAGCTTCTTGTATTCGGGATCGCCCTTCGAGTCGGCGTGGATCCGCTCGAGCTGCGCCTTCAGGTCGGCGAGCTCCATGTCCAACGCGCTCGAGACCATGCCCATGGTCTCCTCGAAGCCTCGGCTTCAGTTACGGCGTCAGCCGTTCATCCGTTCGAGGACGTAGCGATCATCCTTGTTCACTGAAGCCCACCTCCTGCGCGTCGATCCGTTCGGTCACGGGATGCGGCACGCCGCCGCCGTCGACGCGGACCCGCATGCGGGCCAGTATCCGCCACGTCTTCTCGCCGGCCTCGGCCGTGAGGATGAGGAACGTGTTCTCGATCTCGGTGCCCGCCGGCTCGGCGCTGGATATCTCCAGCTGCGGCTCGAACGAGCCG
>DATCOR010000247.1:0-3761 GCA_036564585.1 Candidatus Limnocylindria bacterium
CCGGACATCGCGCGCGGCACGCTGCGGCTCCTCGCGCGCTATCAGGGCACGAAGCTCGACGCCTTCACCGAGGAGGCGCCGGGCAAGATCCTCCACGAGCTGCGGCGCGGCGAGCTCGCGCGGCTCGGCGAGGTCCCCCACCGCCCGTACTACGGCACCGTCGACGCGACCCCGCTCTTCGCGATGCTCTTCGCGGAGACCGTGAAGTGGACCGGCGACCGCGTGCTCTGGCGCGAGCTGCTGCCGGCGGCCGAACGCGCGATCACCTGGTGCGACACGTTCGGCGACGCGGACCATGACGGCTACATCGAGTACGGCGCGAGCCCGAGCGATCTGCGCAACCACGGATGGAAGGACTCCGCGAACTCGCTCTCCGACCCCGACGGCAAGGCTTCGGCGCTCCCGGCTGCGCTGGTCGAGGCGCAGGCGTACGTCTACGCCGCGAAGTGCGGCCTCGCCGATCTCTACGCGATCGACGGCGAGGCCGAGCGCGCCGCGGTCCTGCGGGCGGAGGCGGCCGCCCTCGCCGAACGGTTCGACCGCGACTTCTGGATGGAGAACGAGGGCTGCTACGCGCAGGCGCTCGACGGCAACAAGAAGCAGGTGCCGGCCGTCACGAGCAACGCCGGCCACGCGCTCTGGGCCGGCATCGCGCGGCCCGATCGCGCGAGACGGGTGGCCGAGCGCCTGATGGCCCCGGACATGTTCAGCGGCTGGGGCGTGCGCACGCTTTCGAGCACGTACCCCACCTACAACCCGATGAGCTACCACAACGGATCGGTGTGGCCGCACGACAACTCACTGATCGCGCAGGGCTTCGTGCGGTACGGGTTCCGCGACGAAGCGAACGCGATCGTCGAGGCGCTCGTCGAGGCCGGGAAACGCTTCCCGAATGCGCGCGTACCGGAGCTGTTCTGCGGCTTCCAACGCGACCTGCGCTTCTCGTCGCGACCCGCCGATTACCTGATCTCGTGCATCCCGCAGGCGTGGTCGGCCGGGATGATCTTCCTGTGCCTCCGGACGCTCCTCGGCCTCGAGCCCGACCTCGAGCGCCGGCGGATCCTGGTCGATCCCGCGCTGCCGGTCTGGCTCGACCGCATCGAGGTCCAGCACCTCCGCGCGTACGACTCGCTCATCTCGTTCCGCGTCCGCCGCTCCGGCCGGAGCGTCACGGTGACCGGCGGGGGCTCGCGGGTCGCGCGCGCCTCGACGCCGGCGGTCACGTGAGCCGCGCGAAGCGACGCGTCCTCTTCCTCCACTACACGGCACCTTCCATCCTCGGCGGCGTCGAGCACGTGATGGGGATCCACGCGGCCGCCGCGGAGCAGGCGGGCGACAGCGTCGCGATCGTCGCGGGCCGCGGCACGGAGCGCGGTGTGCCCGTGATCAAGATCCCGGAGCTCGATTCACAGTTTCCGGCCGTGCTTCGCGATCGCGCGGCGCTCGCCCGCGGTGAGGTCTCGCCCGAGCACGCGCTGCTCGTGGCGTCGATCACGCGGAAGCTCCGCCCGCACGTCCAGCGAGCCGATCGCGTCGTGGTGCACAACGCGTTCACGCTCCATCTCAACGCCGCGCTGACGGAGGCGCTCTTCGGTCTGGCCGCCGAGCGGCCCGGCGTCTTCATCGCCTGGACGCACGATCTCGCCTGGACCGACGCGCAGTACCTCGCCCAGCGCCATCCCGGGCGGCCGTGGTCGCTGTTCGCGACCGCGGCGCCGGGGGTCCGCTACGTGGCGATCTCCGAGAAGGCCGCGCGCGAGCTGAGCACGCTCACCGGCCTCGCGCGCTCGAAGATCGCGATCGTGCCGAACGGGGTGGACCGGGTTGCGGTCCTCGGCCTCTCGGCGGCGGGCGTCCGCATCGCGACGCGCCTCGGGCTGTTCGAAGCCGATCCGCTGTTGCTGCTGCCGGTGCGTATGACGCGCCGCAAGCGCATCGAGATCGCGATCGACGCCCTGGCGGAGCTCCGCCGCGCGCACCCGCGCGCGGCGCTCGTCGTCACGGGCGGCCCGGGAGCGCACAACCCGTTCAATGTCGTGTATGAGCGCGAGCTCGCGACCCGCGCCGGACCGGGCGTGCATCTGCTGCACGCCGAGCGCATCCGCATCGGCGTCCGCGAGCTCGCGGATCTCTATGGCCTGGCAGACGCGCTGGTGCTGCCCTCGGCCAACGAGGGCTTCGGCTTGCCGATGCTGGAGGCGGGCCTGCGCCGGCTGCCGATCATCTGCTCGGACATCCCCGCGCTGCGCGAGACCGGCGGCGCGGACGCGACGTACGTTCCCGTCGACGCCGACGCCGCCACGTTCGCGCGCGCGATCGAAGAGCGGCTCGCTGGCGACGCCATCGCGCGGCTCCATCGGCGAGCGCGCGAGAACGAATGGCCCCGGATCCTGGCCGAACTCGTGCTACCGGTGATCCACGCATGAAGATCCTCGTCGCGATCGTCGACGCTGCCCGCGACCGTGGGCTGATCGACGTGGCCGCCGGCCTCGCGAAAGAGAACGGCGAGATCGTCCTCGCCTCGGTCATCGAGGTACCCGAGGGCGAGACGCTGGCCTCAGCCCAGCCGCAGGCCCGCGCCCGGCGGCGCGAGCTCACGACGCTCGCGGGATCGCAGAGCGTCCGCCCGCTCGTGACGGTCGCGCGGCTCGGTTGGGCCGCGATCGCCGAGGCCGCGCGTGAGGAGCGGCCGGACCTGCTGCTCATCGGCTGGCGCCGCCCCGGCTGGGATTACCTCGGGACGACCATCGAGGACATCCTCCGGGAGCCGCCCTGCGACCTCGCGATCGTGAAGGGCCCCGCGGGCCGCGCGCGCCGCATCCTCGTGCCCGTCCGCGGCGGCCGCTACGCGGAGCTCGCCGCGAAGATCGGCGTCGATCTCGCGCGCGCGAACGGCGGCACGGTGACCCTGCTGCACGTCGCGCCGGAGGACCGGACGTCGCGTCGCACGAGCGCGACGCTGTACCAGCTGGTCGGCGAGCGCGCGTTCGACGAGCGCGTGGACGAGCTGCTCACGCGCGTGGGCGATGCCGAGCCGATCATCACCGACGAGCTCAGCCGCCACGACCTCGTCCTGTTCGGCGCGAGCGGCGGACCGGAGCCGCTCGGGCCGATCGGCCAGCGCATCATCGGCCAGGCGAAGGCCGCGATCATCGTCCGCACGCGGACGCCGGTCGCATCGAGCGTGTTCCTGCAGCCGACCGCGCTGCCGACCGATCGAACGGAACGCAGCACCGCCATCGGCGAGCTCGTGGACAAGTGGTTCGTCGAGAACACGTTCACCAGCGCCGAGTTCGCGGACCTCGCGTCGCTCGTCGCGCTGAAGGAGAAACAGGGCGTCCGGATCTCCGTCGCGCTCCCGACGTTGAACGAGGAGGCGACGATCGGCAAGGTCATCACGGCGATCCGCTCGCGGCTCATGGAGCGCTTCCCGCTCGTCGACGAGCTCGTGGTCATCGACTCCGACTCGACCGATCGCACGCGCGCGATCGCCGAGAAGCTCGGTGTCCCGGTGCATATCCACCAGCAGGTGCTGCCGGAGATCGGGCCCGGCCGCGGGAAGGGCGAGGCCCTCTGGAAGAGCCTCGCGATCACGACCGGCGACCTCGTCGTCTGGGTCGATACCGACGTGTCGCAGTTCCACCCCAAGTTCGTGTACGGGCTCATCGGTCCGCTCCTGATCCGGCCGGAGATCGCGTTCGTGAAGGCGTTCTACCGCCGGCCGCTGAACGTCGGTGGCGAGCTGCAGGCCACCGGTGGCG